>JAIOWT010000025.1 GCA_021742025.1 Candidatus Nanopelagicales bacterium | reverse complement strand
CCGCTCACGGGGATGGGCCTGGTGTGAGCTACATCGGCTAGTAGCGCACCAAGAGTAATTAAAACTGTGTTTTCACTTCGTTCAATGTGCGCCAAAATCTCAGAGCAAAACTGCTTCCATTTCATGCTTGGCTCGACGCCATGAACAAGAAATATCTTGGTGTCTGGCAAAGTATCAGTGGACGCTCGGAAAATTGTCGTACCAGGCCATGCAACTTCGCGATCGCCAGATAAACCTATGCTGACCTCGGGCCGATTAAATTGATAGTCATAAAAATCATCACCAGGAAGATCAACGATCTCCTCAGACTGCCAAACATCTAAGAGATGCTCAAGGGCATCGGTTGCTGATTGTCCGGCATCGTTCCAACCACCGAAAGCTGCAATGACAATAGTTGTGTTTCTTGGGAAGGTTTGATCCAGCTCCAAGCACAACACCCCATTTCTGACGAATGCCACCAGTTTAGGTCCTCATCCAGCAACAGGTTCAGTGAGATTGGGATATCTGAAAGAATGGCCTAATGGATTCCGTAGATGTAGTTAGCACTGCCAAGGCCGCCGAGTTTGTCGTAGGTGATCGGGTTCAGTTAACTGACACAAAAGCCCGCAAGCACACAATTGTGTTGGAGGCAGGTAGGGAATTTCACACAAATCACGGCGCTGTTAAGCATGATGATTTGATCGGACTTAGCGAGGGTTCCACCGTAACTTCAACAGGAAACATGGTCTACCTAGCGTTACGACCACTGCTACTTGATTTCGTGTTGAGCATGCCTCGCGGAGCAGCGGTCGTTTATCCCAAAGATGCCGCAGCCATTGTTGGGCTTGCCGACATCTTCCCAGGCTGCGTAGTTGTTGAGGCTGGCGTAGGTTCCGGAGCGCTTTCGTGCTCGCTTCTTCGCGCGATTGGTGACAGTGGTTATCTCTACAGTTTCGAACGACGTGAAGATTTCGCCAAAATTGCCAAAAGGAACGTAAGCAACTTTTTTGGCTCTGAGCCACCCAATTGGCAAGTCACACTCGGTGACTTGCAGGACCAGGTAACAGCCTTACCAGAAGCCAGTGTCGATCGGGTAGTACTAGACATGTTGGCTCCTTGGGAGTGCGTTGATTCCATCGCGAGAGTGCTTCGTCCTGGAGGTGTGGTCATTGCCTACGTCGCAACCACTACACAGATGTCAAGATTTGTAGAAGATTTGCGCCTGGATAAACGCTGGACAAATCCAGAGGGTCAGGAACTCATAGCTCGTCCGTGGCACCTTGAGGGTCTTGCAGTTCGTCCAAATCACCGGATGCAGGGTCATACCGGATTCTTGGTAACAGCCAGACGTTTGGCACCTGGAGTAGTACTTCCGGCTCGTCGAATTCGCCCAACGAAAGGCGGATTAGATACTGTTGCTGAAGAGACTGCGAGTGCGGTAGCGAGTGTCAGTGAGGTGGCGACGGATGACTGAAGCACCTAGCGCTGACCAAATCCGCGCGCTGAACACTCGAATCGATGACTTGTCCGAGTCCAACACAAAGTTAACTGCAACGCTTCGAGAAGCGCGCGAGCAAATCATTGGGCTGAAAGAAGAAGTAGACCGGTTAAGTGCTCCACCTAATGGATACGCAATTTACTTGGGCCCAGCTGCCGATGAACTTGTCGATGTGACCATCAACGGTCGAAAAATGCGAGTAGCGATGGCGCCAGAAGTTGATCGGGAAACATTGCGACCTGGTCAAGAAGTAATTCTGAATGAATCAATGAATGTTGTTGTCGCAGGAACGTTCGACGATCAAGGCGAAATTGTTGTTTTTCAAGAAGTGCTTGAAGATGGCTTACGGGCGATCGTTTCGGGTCGCAGTGACGAAGAGCGTGTAATTCACTTAGCAGCACCGCTGCGTGACATCCCACTTCGCTCCGGCGACAGTTTGCTAGCTGACATGAAAGCTGGCTACGCCTTCGAGCGGATTGCCAAATCTGAAGTTGAAGATTTAGTTCTGGAGGAAGTGCCAGACATTAACTACGAAGACATCGGTGGCCTCCGCGATCAGATCAACACAATTAGAGATGCAGTTGAATTGCCTTTCTTGCATCCTGAACTCTTCAAGCAGTATGAACTAAAGCCACCAAAGGGCATCCTGTTGTACGGCCCGCCGGGCTGCGGTAAGACCTTAATCGCAAAGGCAGTAGCCAATTCGCTTGCGAAAAAGGTTTCAGAGATGTCGGGCATTGGTGAAGGTAGAAGCTATTTCCTGAACATTAAGGGACCAGAACTGCTGAATAAGTTCGTCGGTGAAACCGAACGGCAAATTCGCATTATTTTCCAACGGGCACGTGAGAAAGCAAGTGAAGGCACACCCGTGATTGTGTTCTTTGACGAGATGGATTCACTATTTCGCACTCGAGGCAGTGGAGTCTCCAGCGATGTTGAAAACACGATTGTGCCGCAATTGCTAAGCGAGATCGATGGTGTTGAGAGCTTGGAGAACGTAATTGTCATTGGTGCATCTAACCGCGAAGACATGATCGATCCAGCAATTCTTCGCCCAGGTCGTCTGGATGTGAAGATAAAGATCGAACGCCCTGACGCGCAAGCAGCAATCGACATTTTTGCTAAGTACTTAACAACAGACTTACCACTCAGCACGGTGGATTTAGCTGAATACGGTAATGATGCGCAGGCGACGGCAACCGCGATGATTCAGCGCGTGGTTGAAGAGATGTATGCAACGACTCCGAACAATGAGTTCCTCGAAGTGACCTACGCAAATGGCGACAAGGAAGTTTTGTATTTCAAGGACTTCAGCTCCGGTGCGATGATTGAAAACATCGTAAGTCGTGCCAAGAAGGCGGCGATCAAGTCGTTCTTAACAGTCGGCGAAAAAGGCATTACGATCGAACACTTGCTACAGGCATGTTTGGATGAGTTCCACGAAAACGAGGATCTTCCAAACACAACCAACCCAGATGACTGGTCAAGAATCTCGGGCAAGAAGGGCGATCGCATCGTATTTATGCGCACTTTGATTCATGGCAAAAAAGGTGACGACTCCGGACGAAGCATAGATACCTCGTTGTCACCTAATCCATTCGCTTAAGGTCTCTTGTCATGTCGGTGCGTCGCGTAATGGGTATTGAATCCGAGTTTGGGATCTCTAATCCGCAAGACTCGAGTGCAAACCCAATGCTGTTGTCGAGCCAGGTAGTTAATGCCTATGGCAATGAAGTCATGCCAAATCGAATTCGCAGAATGCGCTGGGACTATGACGTTGAATCTCCGCTACGTGATGCTCGTGGTTTCGATATGAGCCGAACTGACGCGGATCCAAGTCAGTTAACTGATGATGATTACGGCTTAGCTAACTTGGTTCTGCCTAATGGTGCGCGCTACTACGTTGATCACGCTCATCCTGAATATGCTTCACCTGAGGTAACCAATCCTTATGACGCAGCGCTTTGGGATTGTGCAGGGGATCGCATCATTGAGCGCAGTGCAAGACTTGCCAGCACCCTAACGGGCGATCTCATTACGGTTTACAAGAACAACACTGACGGCAAGGGTGTGAGTTACGGAACTCACGAAAACTATCAAGTACTTCGCCAAGTGCCGTTCAATGATCTTGTTAAGTTTCTGACTCCGTTCTTCGTTACGCGTTGTGTGTTCGCAGGTGCGGGGCGCGTAGGTCTTGGCCAGGACGACATCGAACCTGGTTTTCAGATCAGTCAGCGGGCAGATTTCTTCGAAGCTGAGGTTGGTTTAGAGACAACTTTGCGACGCCCAATAATCAACACTCGTGATGAACCGCATGCCGATCCAGATCTTTACCGACGATTACATGTAATCATCGGCGACGCAAATATGTCGCACAAGATCAACTACTTAAAGATGGGTACAACTGCAATTGTCTTGAGCATGATTGAAGCCGGATTCATGGAACTCGACTTTGAGCTCTACGACGCTGTGACGTCTATGCATCTAGTTAGCCACGATTACAAGTTTGAGACACAACAGCGCTTACGAGATGGTTCAGAAAAGTCTGCATTGGACATCCAGAAGCATTACCAACAAAGTGCCGTCAGATTCCTTGCTGAAACTGGCGAGTCAGATGAAATGGCCCATGACGTTGTGAGCAATTGGGGACGCATCCTGGACGCTCTCGAACATAACCCCATGTCGCTAGTTGGAGAAGTTGATTGGATCACGAAACTTTCAGTGCTAAACGGTTACCGAAACCGAGATCAACTTCTGTGGAATGACTCTCGATTGGCAGCGATAGACATCCAGTTTGCTGATCTACGTCCAGATAAGGGTTTGGCCCGAGTGCTTCAGCAAAAAGGCAAAATGGACATTCTCTTTACTGAGGAGCAAATTGCAAATGCGGTAGCCAACCCGCCAGCTGATACCAGAGCATTTTTTCGAGGGACTTGTGTTTCGAAGTTCGTTGATCAAGTGGCTGCCGCCTCTTGGGACTCGGTCATTCTCGACTTAGGACCTGATGTGCCATTGAAACGAATCTCTACTCCCGACGCGTTAGGTGGGACTCGAGAGGCATCATTGGGTTTGTTTGATGGTTCCAAATTAGCTAGTGATTTGCTGGCTAATCTCAAGCCAGAGCATGTATTGGCCTAAGGTTTGAGTTACTGGATTAGTCTTGACCTTACTAAGTCACTGACTGTTACTAGATGGGGTTCGAGATGAGCGAGCGTGAGTTTGCAAGAGGTAACTCCGATCGAGAGCAGTCAGTGGATCTTGGTCCGCTTCCTACAGCTTCGAGTTCAGATCTAGACGTGACTGATTTGCTCGACGCAATTGATTTAGTTCTGGAAGAAAATGCCGAAGAATTCGTTAAGGGATTTGTCCAAAAAGGTGGCCAGTAAGTGTTGTCAGGAAAACTTGACAAGCGAATTTTCGGTATTGAAACAGAATTCGGCGTAACTTGTACATTTCAAGGACAACGGCGACTCACCCCAGATGAAGTAGCAAGATATCTCTTCAAGCGCGTGGTTTCTTGGGGGAGAAGCTCCAATGTTTTTCTTACGAACGGTGCGCGACTCTATTTAGACGTGGGCAGTCATCCCGAATACGCCACAGCTGAGTGTGACGACTTCCACGACTTGATAGTTCAAGACAAAGCAGGAGAACGAATACTCGAAGAGTTGATTCTGGATGCGCAAGAGCGGTTGTTGGAAGAAGGGATTGAAGGGGAGATTTACCTTTTCAAAAACAACACAGATTCCGGTGGTAATTCCTACGGATGTCACGAGAATTTTCTGATTAAGCGTCGCCAAGATTATTTGGAACAGATTGAGGCCTTACTACCGTTCCTAATCACTCGACAATTAATTTGCGGCGCTGGCAAGGTTCTAACAACGCCAAGAGGAACCATCTACTCACTTTCCCAACGTGCGGATCACATGTGGGAGGGCGTTTCTAGTGCAACGACTAGATCGCGGCCCATTATCAATACGAGAGATGAACCGCACGCAGATTCCGAAGCATTTCGTCGTTTGCACGTAATTGTTGGTGATTCCAACATGTCGGAAATGACGACGTTGTTAAAAGTCGTATCCATGGATTTCGTACTTCGCTTATTAGAAACTGGAAACCTGAACAAGGACTTCACTCTAGACAATCCGATTCGTGCGATTCGTGACGTTTCACACGACATAACTGGTTTAGCAACCGTCACTTTGAACTCGGGTAAGACTATGAGTGCACTCGAGATGCAGTGGGCATATCTAGAGATGGTCAAGAGTTATGTTGCATCTGGTGACATGAACATGACGCGCGAACATACCATCGCGCTTGAACTGTGGGAGCGCACATTAACCGCTGTGGAAACCGGTAATCATGCTTTGATAGCAAGCGACATTGATTGGGCGATCAAGAAACAGCTACTTGATTCATATCAGGCCAAGAATAGGCTTGAACTGGATTCGCCCCGCATGGCGCAGTTAGACCTGATGTATCACGACATAACTCAGACCCGTGGACTGTTTTACCTTTTGCAGAACAACGGTCGCGTCAATCGCGTCACCACTGACGCCGAGATTACGTTAGCCCAGACAGTACCGCCACAGACAACTCGAGCCAAGCTGCGTGGAGACTTCATCGCCGCCGCTCAAAACGCTGGCAAGGACATTAGCGTGGACTGGGTGCACCTGAAGATGAATGATCAATCCCAACGAACCGTCTTATGCAAAGACCCATTTGCCAATGTGGATGAGCGAGTGCAGAAACTTATCGACTCCATGCAGGAGACCGTCAATTCCTAATTGTAGGATTGAGCCATGTTCAAACGATCCGCAGTTTTAGCCGTATCCGCTCTGCTTGTCCTCACTGGATGTTCGTCAGCTGCCGAGGAAGCCGCTCCTAGCGACGCGCCAAACAATGCTCCTGTCAGCGTTGAAGTTTCTGGGGATTCCGGAACTCAGCCTGTTGTTGTCATTACGCCAGGAGCTCCAGTAACGCAGCTAGAAGTGACTGATGTAATTGTTGGCTCTGGTGATGCCGTTCCGGCTGGAGCCACCGTTACAGCTGACTATGTTGGTTACGGCGCTGCTACTGGTGAGATGTTCGATGCCTCCTGGGTTCGCGGAGAGCCTGCAACCTTCCCGTTGGCGAACGTGATCCTAGGTTGGCAAGAAGGATTAGTGGGTATGCAAGTTGGCGGTCGACGATTACTTGTCATCCCAGCCGAACTTGGATACGGAGACAACCCACCACAAGGCAGTGGTATCGAAGCTGGGGAAACCTTAATCTTTGTTGTAGACCTAGTAAGTTTCGAATAGTCAAAAGTTAGAGGAACCCATGCAACCCCCAGAGTTTGATTTTCCAGAAGGTCCAGCACCAACCGAACTAGTCATTGAAGACTTGATAGTCGGCGACGGTGTTGAAGCTGGCCCTGGCCAGAAAGTTACAGTCCACTACGCAGGTGTTGAGTACGAAACTGGCGAACAGTTCGACTCTTCTTGGGATCGCGGTGAGTCCATCGAGTTTCCTCTCAAAGGACTGATTGCTGGTTGGCAAGAAGGCATTCCGGGAATGAAAGTTGGCGGTCGCCGCAAGCTGACAATTCCACCGGTCATGGCATATGGCGCAGCCGGCAGTGGTCATAGGCTGTCCGGGAAGACATTAGTCTTCATTATTGATCTCCTAGCCGTTTCCTAAGTCATGTCAAGAGCACGTACCGAGCGCATGCTCAACTTGCTCTTTGTGTTATTGAATTCCAATGTTCCGTTGACGCGTGAACAGATTCGGGATCGAGTTCCTGGTTACGGGGAATCAAACGAGGCATTCGAAAGAATGTTTGAACGAGATAAAGCTGCGCTGCGGGATTTAGCTATCCCAGTTGAAACGAAGCCTGTTGATCTTTTTCACGATGACGTACTGGGATACCGAATCAATCGCATTGAATGGTTGATGCCTGAGATTTCTTTATCAACACAAGAACGGGCGTACTTGAGTTTGGCTGCCAGTGCTTGGCAAAGCGCCCAACTTAGCAACGCTGCCAAGCAAGCCTTATCAAGTGTTGATGCTCGCAAGCAAGTTTCCGACATTACTGTGCCGGTTTCACTTGCTAAGGGTCGTCGCCACATCGCCGAAATTTTGGCTGCCATCGCAAATGGCAAGACCGTAACATTTGACTACGTCGGATTGAACAATGCTGAAGTGGTTCGCAGAACTATCGATCCTTGGCGAGCGCTGCTTCATTCGGGGCACTGGTACTTGATTGGCTTTGATCAAGATAAGGGAGAAGTGAGGTCCTTCCGAACCGATCGCATGGTTGGGGACTTGGTTGAAACTAAGCACGACATTCTTGAACCCATGCCAGCTGATTTTGATCCACTTGAAATCACGGCGAACTGGGAGAATTCAGGCAGTCAAGCAAATACCGCAACAGTTTTAGTTCGACCTGGTCGCGCAGCCTCACTTCGAATCCTTGCTACCGAGTGCACAATTGGGCAAGACTGGGATGAATTAAAGATTCCCTACCACCACGAATCCCAGCTCGTAGGTCTTATTGCTAGCGCTTGTGACGTGGCGAGAGTTCTGTCTCCTAAGTCGCTCAACGATTCTGTGAATCGCGTAGTTACTACAACTTTGTCGGTGCATAACTTTGGCAAATGAACTTGAACTTCTCATAAGACTTTTACCTTGGCTAGTTGCCAACAATGGTGCCTCGTTAAGTGAGGTCGCTACTCACTTTGAAGTATCCGAAAAGCACGCCCTTGAACTTATTAGTCAATTAGTTGTGACTGGTCCGTCACAGGCCGGTGGCGGGTTAGTGGACATTGATTTTGAAGATGCTGACTCGATCTTTGTATCAGATGCCAAGGCATTAGATCGTCCCGTCAAACTGTCAGAGTTTGAGGCTGCAACATTATTGGGTGGCTTGCACTACCTAGAGCAGTTTCCAAATCAGATTGATTCTGAGATTGTTTCTGGATTGATTGGCAAGATTCAACAAGCGTTACCGAACGTAGACAGTCCGATTAATGTAGTTGCAGCACCAATCGATGAACAAGTGCGAACTGTCGTCATGCAGTCGATCCAGGAGAGTAAGACGATCGAAATTGAATACGCGGGAGTTACCAAGAATGATCTGTCTAACCGGATTGTTGATCCAGTATCGACTTACCTACAGGATGATTTCGTTTACCTAAAGGCGTGGTGCCGAAGTTCCCAGGCCTGGCGCAGTTTCAGACTAGATCGAATCCTTTCAGCGAGTTTGGGTGTCGAGACGGTCACGATGCCACACGACGAGGAACCAGTTGAGGCTCAGCGCGAGTATCTGGCTGCGATTGAACTTGATAAGGCGTATTACGGCCAACTAGACCAAGTAGACATAGTCAGTTTCAAGGAATACATGTGGCATGCAGTTGAGGTCGAGTTAAAGGTTTATTCCCGCGATTGGCTAGTTTCTATGATTTTGGCATCCGGAGGACGAGTTAAGGCAGTGCGACCGGCAGACCTGATTGCGGCTTTGGTTGAGCGTGCGCAAGCCTGGGATCCCAACTAGTTAACTAGTCTTGGAATCGATGCGATACCGTTGATTAGCGCCGCTTAAGGAGACGACATGAGAGCCCTATTTGATTCACCCGCCGCAATCATATTGTTGCTGTTAGTTATCGTCCTATTTGGCGCTCGGAGACTCCCGGACGCAGCGAAGAGCGTCGGAAAGTCAATCAAAGCATTTAAGTCCGAGATGGATTCTGACAAGACTACGGAATCTAAAGACACCGATAAGAATTAGAAACTCTCATGGCGCAGGCCTCTACTGAGGATTCAAAACTTGGTGCAATGACACTCCCTGAACATTTTCGGGAGCTTAGAAAGCGTTTAGTGCGAAGTGCGCTGGCGCTAATCATTTGCACAATTGCCGTCTGGAATCAGTTCGCAGATATTTTCGCAGTCATCCGCTTGCCCTATGACAGCGTTCAAGGCCTTGGCTCAAATGCCGTACTAGCTCTGACAGGTGTGACAAGTGGCTTCTCTCTGCAGTTGAAGGTGTCGTTGGCTGCGGCATTCGTTATCTCCAGCCCCATTTGGATCTATCAGCTCTGGAAGTTTATTTCTCCAGGTTTGAAAAGGAATGAACGCAAATGGGCCTACCTGTTCACTGCTGTCGCTGTTCCGCTGTTTTCATGTGGTGTATTGCTGGCTTATTTTGTGATGCCTCGGATGCTCGATATATTGTTTGAATTCACACCCAGCGATGTCGAGAACGTAACAAGTGTCGAAAGTTACTTGAGCTTCTTTCTGCATCTAACCTTATTTTTTGGAATTGGGTTCTTGCTTCCGCTAGTTCTGGTCACTATGAATTTTGCAGGAATCCTTTCCGGTGAGCGACTGCGATCTGCTTGGCGATGGTTGATACTCGGGAGCTTTGTGTTTGGAGCGGTTGCCACCCCAAATGGAGATCCACTGGCAATGACATTTGTTGCACTTCCCATGATCGCCCTGAGCTTTATTGCCGTCGGTATTGCGCTAGTTAATGATGGTCGCCGAGAGCGCGCAACTGAAGCAGAATAGGTAACTGCAAATGTTAGCTTTGGTAGTAAAGCCAAGTTTGATTGGGAAAACAAAGTTCACTCGAATTTTGGCAGAGTTAGCCGATTTTGACCCGATCATTCTCAAAGGTACATCGGCTGCGGAACTCAAAGACGAGATCCAAGCGCTTTGTAAGGGTAGATCAGATCTGACAGTGGCTGCCTGCGGCGGAGATGGCACACTCCATCTCGCATTGAATGCGCTGCCAAACCTAGATGTACCTCTGGCTGTCATTCCAATGGGAACTGGAAATGATTTCGCGCGATACATATCGATTGCTAAGCCAGACCAGGCCTTCATCACATTACGAAACGCTTCACCCGTCAACATGGACATGGGCACTATTGCATTAAGTAATGGCGCAGTGATTCGATTCGCAGGAATAGCATCTTGCGGTTTTGATGCCCAAGTGAATGAGCGGGCCAATACTTACCGCGGACCAGCCGGAACGCTGAAATATCTCGTTGCCTTGTTGGTTGAGCTCTCGCAACTCAATTCTTGGGTGCTTCATGTAACGGTCGATGAAGGTTCAACTCGAACGGATGAATTCACTCTGATTGCAGTAGGGAACACAACGTCCTATGGCGGCGGGCTAAGAATGTGCCCAACAGCAAATGCTTACGATCAGTACTTTGAGGTGACTTACGTAGAAAGAATCTCGCGACGACTGTTGGTGCGGGTCTTGCCAAAAGTGTTCTGGGGTGGTCACACAAAACACCGACAAGTGACACAGAGTTCAAATCAGAAAATTCAAATCAGTGGTGAAAACTTTCCGATCTATGCTGATGGCGAAAAGATCGGAGATGGGCCAGCAGTTATCACCATCCATCCCGGAGCCATGCGTGTGTGGCAGGCAGAACCGCGTTACACGCCGTAATCTTGAGTCATGACGCAGTCGCCGGCCCAAAGATATGCGGCGGCAAAGTCTCGCAGTAAAGACTCTCAAGGATTACTTGGATCATTCCAAGAATCGCT
>JAIOWT010000001.1 GCA_021742025.1 Candidatus Nanopelagicales bacterium | reverse complement strand
TTGGGTCAGAATATGTGGTGAGCATTACAAGGCCGATGTTTGGATTTCGAATTCTAAAGGCCCGAGCAAGATCTAATCCTGTTGGCCCGTATCCGAGATCTAGATCAAGTAAAACAACGTTGGGTTTGTTTATCTCGAATGAATTGACTGCTTCTGCCGAAGTTCCAACTGCATCAGTTACTTCAATACCGCTGCTGGAAAGCGCGCCGACAATCGAAGTTCGCGTAAAGGCATCATCTTCAACGACGAGTAAGCGGGGACTTTCCACATATAGAAGTATGACGCGTTCTAAATGTCTAGTTCGTAGATTCTCTGAATCAAAACGGACACTTCGTACATTGCTAGGGATAGCCCTAGTAGGTCGGTTGGGGTAGCCCCAGACTTAGTTAAACAACGGTAAAAGAATGATTGGTTTCAAAGCCGACGCCTCTATTTTGGTTAAACAGCATAGTTTTTAGTGCTTTTTGAAGCACAAACTGGAGGCGCTCGAATGTTCACAGGCAAAGGCGCGTCGCTCATCCGCAGACGCCTGTTGCGTTTCTGGAGTGCGACTTTAAGCGCCGTGCTGGCAATTACATTGCTGCAAGTTGCCCCTCCGGCGAAGGCAGCTCCTGAGACTGCTCCGAATTTGTTTGTCGATCTGATTGCCAGATCCGATGACATGGTCGGTGGCCAATCAGTTCTATTGGGTGAAACACAGTTGCTACAAACTTCTCCTACGGTGATTTACAGACTAGACATCGTTCCGGAATGTGGCCTACTAGATCACATAGGTGACATTCCAGTAGATGGAGTCACCGACATCACGGGTAGCCCAATCAGTTGGACAGCCCAGCCCGAGAATGCAAATTTTGTCGGTACGCCTGAGAAGTTAGAACAAGTCTTAGACAATCTTCGAATCATTCGAGTAACGAGAGACTTCGGGCAAGTCGATGATTGTCCTTCATCTCGAGTTTTGGCATATCTGGTAGAAGAAGGTGCAGGGTTAGGTAACACTCCGCAAGGAACAGCTTCATATGTGATTAATGACTCTGACCCAATCCCATCGATGACTACTTTTGGTAGCGCTAGTCAACCAAACAGCCCAAGGTTAAATGTTTTCAGTGACGGATTTGAGGTGGAATGGGACGAATACCTAGGTGCCCAGGGTTATACTCCCGCTGGATTTACTGTTCGATATAGAACATTTGACGGTTCAATTAGAGGACCCTGGAGTTATGTTCGGACGTCTGACGGCAGAAACCAAAGCCTGCTGATTCGAGACTTAACAAACGCAAGTGTTCAATATGAGTTTGAGGCGGCGCCAACCGTAATCACCTGCGACAGTAGAATTCTGTTTGGCAAATTTAAGTTTTTACCCAGCGTTGGACAGGTGCCACTTGACCAGGCCGCTGAATCAATTGTTGGGCAAGCAGAGCAAACAACAGGAAAAAATGAAGTTGAAACGCAATGTTTCTCCGCCTGTATACCTACTGAAACAGTTGCTTTCGACGGTGAAAAACTAGCTACGATCCTAAAGTTCACAAGCACTGAACCGTGCACCTGGACGGTTCCAAGTAACTACACTTCCAGCACAGTCGATGCATACGTAGTTGGCGGTGGCGGTGGTGGTGGTGCCGCTGGCGGCGGTGGCGGTGGTGGAGGAGGCTTTAATACTTCCACCAATTTGCCGATTGCAATTAATGACACCTGGACAGTTCGAGTTGGCACTGGTGGTGCGGGATCAGATCAATCTTCAATCCGAGGCGATATCGGAACCAGTAGTTCTGTAACCTACCCAGGATCTAATGGAGAAGAGACCATTACGGCACCCGGCGGCGGCGGCGGCGGCACTAAAGACAACTCTGGGCACACAAGTGGTGGAGATGGCATTTACACAGGCGCACCACTCAGGTTGACCTTTGGCGGATATGGATCAGGGAGCGCAGGAGCCGAAGGCTTAGCACGAGCGCAAATTTCTGGCCAAGCTTACGGAGACGGTGGAGAGGGCGGTGACGGCAGTACCTTAGGAACCTCGTTCATTGAAGAAATCTTTGCAAGTGGTGGTGGTGGTGGTGCAAAATGTTTGCCTAGTGATCACGATCTTTACCTGAATTACTCGGGTGGCATTTCGGGAAACTCAGGTTATGGTGGCAGTTGCCAACTTCCTGAAGGATCATCCGCTTTGGCCAACACTGGCGGTGGCGGTGGCGGTGGCGCTTCTGATGGAAATGGTTATGGAGGATCCGGTGGCGATGGCGGCTCAGGAATTGTTTACATCGTTCACACAGAAGCACCACAAGCTCGATACACACCAAGTGGGTGTTTTGCTCCAGTCGGCATTTGTGAAATTTGGTACGACACAACCGGTAACCAAGACCTAACGGCGACCGTGATAAGTGGCGAACCTCGTATCTCGTTCACGAGTGACCAACCATTAAATGGCTCTTCGCTGCAGCGCTCAATTCCTGTCGTGGAAGGTGGACCTTTTGATTCAATTGAATTTCCAGTTCAGATGTCGAATGACTACACGTTTTTTAGTGTCGCGCGCTACAACAAAGTGGAGTCAGGGCAGTACCGGAGAATTTTTGATGGCGTAGGAAATAACTGGTTTTCTGGTTTTCATAACGAAGTGTCTGGTATTGCGTATCACGGTGATATTTCTGAAGGTGTTGGCGGCTATGTTGGCGGCGATGCTTCCACGACTTCGAGACATGGATTCAATTGGGTGCTTTCCACTGACTCCAAGTCAATGTATCGAAGCAATGGGGTGTTGAGGGAGAATGTACCGCCCATGATGGGCAGTGCGCCTATGAGAGTGGCGATCAATAGCGGTGACTTTGGTAGTCAATCTGGGGCACCACAAACTTCAGATTTTCAAGTTGCTGACATCCTTTTCTTTAATCGTGAATTAAGCGAAAAGGAATATGTTGCCGTTGAGGCTTACTTAAGTGAGGAGTATGGAATCTGTGTAGCTAGTTGCTCGCCACCAGCTTTCTCGACCAGTTCACAGCTACCAGATGGCGAAGTAAATCTGCAATACACGGAAACAATTCAGGCCCCGAGTCCATATGGGAACCCTATTAATTTTTCAGTTGTAAGCATTGATGGCTTGCCAATTGGATTCACTCTCAACGGGACAACAGGCGAGTTAACTGGAACGCTTTCGACGGCCGGAACGCTCACCTTCACGGTCGCAGCAACAGACACCGCGACCGGTGAAACTGCTCAACAAGAATTCACAATTACTTTCAATGGAGAGATCTCCCCACCAACACTTAATTCACATGAATCCGATGTGGACTTTGGAGGTTTCGAGTGGTTGAGAGTGGGCGCCGGAATTGGAAATATTGTTACTGATGTTCCATCTGAAGGTGAACCGCCCGCGATTTTGGGTTCCGGATCCATGCGTGCATATTGGATTCCAAATGTTGATGCTGACCCATTGACTGACGGAATTGAAATAACCTGTGCTGATACCAGTGACTCAAGTGTTACTACGTCAGCTGGTTACTCCATTCTGACATGCGAGGAAATGGATCTTTCATCCGTTCAACCCGGTTTAACAGCTCAAATCATCCGTAATTTTGCTGCGAGTGATCCTTGGCATCAGATATCAATCAAGTTAGACAATGATTTAACAGAATCTGTTACTGGTGCTATTGCATATCGCATTGATTTAGCAAGTGGCTCAAACACTGAAATCGAAATGACAAGTGACGGTGACCTGTATCTAGAAAGCGCTGACAAATGGTTTGTGACTACTGATAACAGTGATACCAATAGGCCCGCGAGCTTGCATTACTTTGGGACTACCGATGGCCAGGTTTATCCAGATGGACCAGATTCGGATGCTGGAAAATTCTGGATAAAGAAACCATTCACAGTTGATTCTGAATCAATTCAAACGCATCGGTTTATTGATGGCTTTACCAAACTAGGCCCTCAGGAAACTACAGGTGAAGCCGTAATCGTAGCCATGAAAGCTGCCGATGAACTTGAGCACCAACAATGGGATAGTTCCTCGAACATTTTGTCGAGCGATATTAGCGATGTCATCTCCGAAGATAGAGATTTACCTTCCTTACGGATTCAATACGAATGTCGAGATTTTGGGCGCAACTTGCTTTATCCAGTTTTGGTTCAAAATGATGGACAGCCAATTGGATGTAATTTTTCAGATGAAATAAACGAGGACCTGTTTCCAAGTCAAGCACAAACGAACAAAGATGATGACTGGAAACGTTTGTTCAAAAGTACGTTTCCCAATGCCACGCCACGTTTAGGTTGGGCCTGCGATACCTGTGTAATGACTTCTGAAGGACCCGTTGAACCAGGTTTACCGGGCAGTGCTATCGCAGATGGACTGCCACTTGGCTTCATGACAAGTATTGACGGAGACGTGGTCGACAGTATCCGAATCTCGCCAAAGGGATTTGTGCAGCTACACGAAAGTGGCGAGGAAGACGATACCAATGGTCACATGATTGCTGCTTTTGCAAATCAACAATTAAACAATGGAATATTGCAAGGTGAGTGGAGTCAGCTTCCTGATTTTGATTTCTTTTATTGGGGACGAACCGAGTATCAAGGCCGCCTTGCCTTTGTTGTGACTTGGGTAATGATCCCTACGCTCAATAACGAATCTACAATCAACGAAGATCCAACAACTATGCAGTTGATGTTTGTCAGTGACAGAACTGAGTCGACGCTAGGTGACTATTTTGAGAATCCAGATGATGCATCAGTTTCGAACGTAGACATCGTATGGAATTTTCATTCAATACAGGGCGAAGGCTCATCTGGCGGAATTGTTTCTTCGCAGCCCCCTCTTGAAGGTGAATCAGATACTGTTTCTACTTATTCTGGAATCTTTGATTCACAACTCTCCGGACTCCCACTCATTAGTGATGCCTTCATGTCTGATAATCAAACTGGATTTGTCGGTAATGGGAGCAGCGGCAGTGTCGAGTGTGATGCTTCTTGCGTAGCGGGAAATCTGCTAACCAATCGATTGCAAAGTCCAGTTGACGGTCGATATGTTTTGGGATATAGAACTTACGAAATTGTTACTGACGAGGGAGACGGGCCTCCTGTCTTCCCCGCTCGTGGCATATTCGCACCGGCCGCCCCACGCGACGTTCAGGTGGTGCGAACAGTTGGTAGCTCAGCGACAGTGTCTTGGAGGGCACCGCTGCCGTGGGTATTGCTAACACTCGGATTTGATGAAGGAACGAATCCGATTTATGGATATCGAGTTGAATATGCTGTCAATACTCGAGGTGAGGACACAGAATGTGATAGCCCTGGCCCAGGTCCGTTACCGCAAAGTTGCGCTGTAGTTTTTCCAAGCGTTGATGATCCACCTTTATCATCCAGCGATGAAAGTTTAATTGTGCTGGGTCCTAACGACACTGAGCGCATTTCCATAACGATTCCAGAGTTGGACGAAAGGGAACAGTACACATTTAGAGTGTTTGCTGTCTACTCAGGATTAGAATTCCCCAACTCTGAAGAAATGCCAATTGAGACCATGGAGTTTTACAGCGAAGTTCGAAGTGCTCCAGCCACTGCAAATGAGGTCTACGGATCGGATCTAGAGATTGTCACAGCGGCATCCCAACCTAGTCAAGCTTTTGCGGCGCAAGGTTTGGCAGAGATGCTTTCGGGAAACCTAGAGGTTTCAAATGCGACTATAAATGGGTCTCCGTATCCTTATGGCCAAACTGAAAAAAGCGTAGGAAGTTTCACTGGTGGCGAGACTTCTGTTGGATTCGACTCTGGCATTATCCTGACACCGCTAGTGGATGCCAGAACTTTCCAACGTGGCAGTGGAATAACCACTGAAGATTCGGACTCTAAAACTCCAAGATATTTCTTGGATCCAGCTCATCGTTCAAAGTATGAACAAATCGCTGCGGACTTCACCGAGTTTATGAGTCAACAGAAGAGTTGGGTACCTGGAGAAGGTTATTCAGAAGTATTTGATTGTGAAGTTGAACCAGCTTGTGCATTTGGAACCACGACCTTGCAATTTGATATTGAAAAACCAACCGAAAATGACTTCCTGAAGTTCGAGTATGCCTTAGCCGGATTGGAGTCAACAACATTTTCAGGGGAATCAGATACCGCAGAAGTGTATAACTACCCTGACGGCTTTGGTCTGTTTGTAGGTGGCATAGATCAAGCAAGTTCATGCGCTCTTGTGCCCCAAACTGACGATCAAACAGATCAAGAGCGTTTTATGTCAATGGGAAATGCTCTCAACAGCAGACTTGCAACTGAAGTTGGATTTGATTCAGACTTGAATTCCGAAACGGTGACCTCGGTAATGAGTTGTGTTTTTGATGTGTCTGAAATTGAAACAGATTCAGTTACCGTAACAATGGCAATAGCCAATGCAAATGATGAAAATTTGTCAACGGCAGTGTTTTTGAAGACTGATTCCATTAGATTCGAAGAAATCTCGATTAATACAATTGACATTCCGGCGGCCACAGAAGGTCAAGATTACGAACCGTTGACTTTTACTACTTCAGGTAGCACGCCTCCTCATAGCTGGCTTGCCGAAGGCCTACCAGAAGGCATGGAGCTAACTGCTAGTGGCGAACTAACGGGTAGACCAACAGAATCTGGCAGCTTTAACTTCACGGTCATAGCCAAGGACATAAACAACGTTGTTTTAGCAACGCAAGCTTTCACAATCTTGGTGATTGCGGATAACCGACCTAACCGACCAGAAGATGATCGCTTTTTGCAGGGTAATTATGTCGAAGTTGGTATTGGTGGCAATGGCCACTTTGGTAGCACAGGTTCAGCTCCTGACGGCTACCACCCAAGAGACACTGGCGGGGGTGAAGGCCCTGGAGATGGCGGATCTCTCGATCGCATTGGTTTCGTATCTGATCGAGACAAAGATGGTTGGGGAGTCGGGCAAGACGATGGTGACTTCTTTGTTCCAGGCACACCATTTGAGGGTTTTGGAGTAGATGTAGGTGGGACTTCTTACTTCAACAATCATCAAGAAACTGACATTGCTCGGCTAAGCGAAGTCACAGAAACTAATTCAGATAGACAGCAAAGTACTTGGACCTCAGAAGTAATGCCCAATGGATTACAGGTAACGCAGGTTGCTGCAGTGCCAGTAGATGATCAGCGTCTAGATGTCACGGTCACACTGACAAATACTTCCTCTGAAGCGCTGGAAGATGTTTACTACGCACGTCAGGTTGACAACGATGCCAATGTATACGCCTGTCAAGAGGCTGATAGCGGTTGGAACAGTCTCAATAAGGTGGTAGCTCAGGCTAGCGGTGCTGACGGAGTTTCTCTCGTCTCCTCAATCATGCTGGATGACTGTAACGACGAAGACGCGCCAACTGATTTAACGGCTCCGCACTCGTATCTTGGTATGGTTTCCACCGATCCCAATTCGGTTGCCGCTTTGCAGGGATTCGATAATTTTGGACCGCAGCAAGCGATTGATTTTGTGAACGGTGTAACGCAAAGCGAATGCGAAATCCGTGGAGATGAATTCTGTCTTCCGGTGATGATCGCTCCAGGCTCGCAAGCATTTGGTGATGCAGGTATTGGACTAGGTTTTGATTTGGGCACTATTGAACCAGGATTAAGTAACGGCAAGACAATTACCTTTTCCTACATCTTGTCACCGGAACAAGCACAAGAAATTATTGATGAACACAACAGCGACAACGATATCGTTGCGCCAGTTATAACGGCATTAAGAAGCAGTTTTGCAACAGCAGTTGGCGCTCCATTTACTTTACAAACCAATACTTGGCTTAATAGCTCGGGAGGCGCAGTTTCTTACTACACCATTTCACCTGATCTCCCAGATGGATTGAGTTTGAACGCGGAGACAGGTGAGATCACTGGCACCCCGCTTCAGGCAGTCGAGACTTCAAGCTTTACGTTGACGGCCCATAACCTTGCAGGAAGTTCATCAGTTGAATTTTTGTTAGCAGCTACGGATGGTCCTTATTTGTTCAATGACATGGGACGTGTTTTTGCAAGTTGGCCATCTGTGGGTGCAGAGCTAAACCCGGAATATGTATACGAACTTTCGACTGATCTTGGAGAGACTTGGGGTGGAACATTTACAGTCGAAGACTCCTCGCCAACTCTTATTACAGTAGAGATAATCGGTGATGGGATCTCTCATGGATCCGGGCCTGTGATTGGCGATACCTGGATGATCAGAGTTAAAAACTTGGCTTCCGAAGCAGCCCCATGGCAGGTATCTTCACCTTTCTATTTCGGCCTTACAGGTTGCACCTCGCTGAATCCCCAGTTGAAGGTACTTATGTTGAGTACTAAGCCCAATTCGGGAACAAGTACAAGACCAGCAACATCAGACTCGGAGATCCTAGATGCGGCTTGTTCGAGCCCGTTTGTGAGTGTAGAGATCTTTGATGGTCAGGGCTATGGCGAAGGGTCTGTAATGGGATCGGCCGATGCGTGGCGAGATGCTCTAGAAGGTATAGACGTAGTTTTATTACCTAGTCTCGTCGGCGATGATGGAATATGGGATTCAGACCTTATGAGCATTGAAGCCTTTGAGGTGCTGAGAAATTGGGTATTCGACGGCGGGCGCATTGTGCTCACGGGCGCAGGTTCATATGTTAATGACTTAAATCGGTTCGCTTACTTTGACGGACCAGAAGATAGTCTGATCCAATCCGCGACAGTACTAGCTGGAACTGGCGTGCGCCGAAACTACGGGGCAAATACATCGCTACCACCGACACTTGAAACATATGGACTTGATGGATTGGATCTGTCCGGTCTATCCCCTGATGGGTACCTATCAAACTACGGAGTAACAGATGGGTTGAACTCAACATCGTTGGTAACTAGTTTCATGCTTGCTAAAGGGTGGATCGTAGCCCTTTCAAATGATTTTGTAGATACCGATGCAAGCTGGAATAAGGTTTTAAAGCAGTCAATTCACAGCTCTTTAAACCCAGCAATAATTGTCAAAGAAGCCGACACCTTCTGGGGAATGGACAGTGCCGAGATTAACGGCTACAGCATTAACGGGAGTGATATTTTCGAGGCGCTAACTGGCGGGGCAGTTCGAATCGGTTCTGAGAATTCACCAACGACGATCTCTTGCATAAATACACCGTCTAACCCAGCAATCATTTCAAAGAGAACAGAGGGAACCACAGTTAGATGTGGTTCGGTAACTGTCGATGATGGAATAGTAGAAAGTCCATTAACAGTGCGCTTAACCAGGTTCTTTGCAGCAGATTCTCCGTGGGTAAAGACTTCTATTTCAATCGACAACAATGACAGCGAGAACTATTACTCGAATTCTGTTTGGTATGGCGGCGACTTAGGGATTGGCAACGAACCGTTACTTGAAGTTGAAGGACAAAAACAAAATCTGCTAGAAGAATTCAACTCACTTTCCCAAATAGCAGTGGCCAGTGATGGCGATAACATAAGCAACGACTATGAAGCCGGGGATGGTCGCATGGTAGTTAGAGTCAATCCATCGGCGCAATCAGAGAATCTTGCTGGACTCGGACTTGAAGGCCATAGAACCATTGCGAGAAATCAATTCTGGTCTAAAACTAACTTTTCCGTGGAGCCACGAGACAGTATTGAGTTAAGTTGGTTTGAATCGTATGCAAGATATGACTCTGGATGCGATCGAATGGCATCCTTGAATGCCTGGAATCAAGTAGAAAATTTCTTGTTAAATTCTGCAAGCGAAATCACAGCCGATGGTTTCAAATCGAATTCTCGTCTTCGCTTCCCTAATCTTTCTGATATAGATTGCCAAGCTTTTACTCAACAAGTGGATGAAATTCAAGTCACGGATCTGGGTAGATCTGTCAGGCTTATCTGGGATCGTGTTGAATTTGCCGATAAGTATGAAATTTCATACCGATTGGAAGGAGCTAATTCGTGGACTTCTCTTGATGAAATCACAGCCGACGCAAATGATACGAGCACCTATTTAGTGCAGGAGCTTTCAGAAGGTCTCACATATGAATTCCGAGTACGCCCGATTCGGGAGGATAGAAATGAAGCTGGCGATACAGGAAAAGGTGCATGGACTCAAAGCGGTTCCGTAACTGTGTCGACAGTTCCAGCCCCATCCACGCCACCATCCACGCCACCATCCACGCCACCATCCACGCCACCATCCACGCCACCATCCACGCCACCATCCACGCCACCGGTAACTCCACCGGTAACTCCACCGGTAACTCAACCGGTAACGCCACCGGTAACGAGTGAAGTACCAACACCTCAAGTGCCATCTCAGGTTGTTCCGCAAAAGATTGCCCAAAAGGCACCTAAATTCCCAGCTCGCTTAACGAAGGGTAAAACCGCAAAGTTTACGATGAAAGCGCCATCGGGCTTGCCTTTAAAAGTTAGTTCTGTTGGAAAATGTAAAACGACTAAGGTGACAAAAACTGTCAATGTTAAGGTCTTAGTCGGTAAGAAGAAAGTGACTAAAAAAGTTAAGCTACAAACTGGTTGGGTTGTTACGGCCACCACCAAAGGTGTTTGCACAGTAAAGTTTGCAAACTCAGGTGATGCCACCCGAAATCCACTTGCGGCGACGGGCAAAATAAACGTGAATTAAGCCGCATCAGCATTGCTTACTGCTAGTTTTCTGAAATTGTGAGAACCTAGAGTTATGCAAAAAAATGTGTTTGGCGAGCCATTGGAATTGTGTGGACTTGATCCCGTAACCGGTTTTTTTCGAGATGGATTTACGACAACTGATGAATCTGACTACGGTAGCCATACCGTTTGCGCAGTTGTTTCCGCTGAATTCTTAGAGCATCAAAAGTCTGTTGGCAATGACCTTTCAACTCCGGCGCCACAGTTTGGATTTGCTGGCCTTAAGCCAGGGGATCGTTGGGCAGTTTGCGCGCCGCGCTGGCAGCAGGCCCTGGAAGATGGCGCGGCTTGCGGCGTTGTTTTAGCTGCAACTAATGAAGCAGCACTCGAATACATTAATTCCGAAGACTTGATTGCGCACAGCGTAGATGTGCCACCAGATTTAAGCGAACTTACCCCGTGAAAGTCAGAAAAAGCGGTATTTTTGGGTTCACTTTCAACGCGATCAAGATGAGTTATCGAGAAATTTACCTTGGAGGACGATCATAATCCTGATAAATCAAGCATTTTCACAACATGAATCATGCATCGGCCGTTCAAGAGTGAATTTTAGAAGAAATTGTCAATAGGCGCTTGTTATGGAGATTTCTTTTTGCTAATTTTCTTGCGACAAAGATTTCCTTTGTCAAATTATGGGAGGAAAATCATGTCTTACAATGACATTCTAGAAGCAATGAAAAATGATCCAGCTCTGGCTCAGCAGCTTCACGACGCTCCATCAGAAGCGGCTCGGGCTGCATTACTTGGTGCAAAGGGAATCGCTGTTCCAGCACCTGGCAGCCCACTGCCAGGAAAAGATGAAATCAAAAGCATGAGTGAAGTTGCTGGTGGCAGCACGTATTTCAACATGACGGTTTGCGCCACTTGGACCCCTTAAGGTCCGAGAAATTTCCTGAGGCCGCATTTCCTATCCTGATCGGGTTATTACTTGCTTATGAAAAATGTCCCGATTTTGACAGATTTGCGGCCTCTAGCGTTAAAAAGTGTTACCCATGAGGAGTTTCACCAAGCAAACCAAGCCTCGGCTCTAATTCCTGGTACCGCGACGCGATCAACGAGTGCGGAAGCCTCAATTGCTCGTGTGACCCCGTACCTAAAAGATTTCGGAATCACTCGAGTTGCCAACGTCACCCACCTTGACAGAGTTGGGGTTCCCGTCCATACCGCGTTGAAGCCTATGGGGACAACGCTTTCAAATGGGAGTGGAAAAGGTCTCAACTACGCCGCGAGCAAAATTGGTGCCATCATGGAGGCCATCGAGCAGAGTTATTGGGAAACTGTAGAACTAGATCTGACTACTGCCTCACAGATAAATCTTGAAAAACAAGGTCAAAGGGTGGCGTGTGGTAACAACCTCCCTACCGTGAAAAATTCACTGTGGCATGAAGGACTCTCAGTGGATTGGGCATGTGGGCAGGATCTCGTCACAGGTGAAGAGGTGTTCATACCTGCTGAACTCATTCGCGCTGGAACCTCGGCATCCCAAAGCTTTAGCACTTTTGTCACCTCGTCAAACGGTCTTGCAAGCGGCAACAATGTCTTTGAGGCAATTTTGTCGGGACTAACTGAGTTAATTGAGCGTGACGCAGTAACAATGAACAAAGTCGAAGGTCGTGGCCAAACATTCGATAGTGCTATTGATCTGGACCAAATTTCTGCCCTATACGGTGAACCCTTCGTTTCGTTGCGGGAGCAAATAGAACGTGCGGACTTGCGATTGCACGTGGTTGACACCACCCATGAATTAGCTATACCTACCTACAAAGCGTATGTTCACGATTTGGCCATTACTACCGTTGGCTCATTTGCTGGGTATGGAACCAGCCTCAACCCATCAGTCGCTCTGTGCCGCGCTGTGACTGAGGCCATGCAATCACGTGGGTTGGTAATTGCGGGAAGTCGCGATGACCAATTCATAAGCGGCAGGGACGCCTCCATGATGTATACCAGCCACCATGAAGCGCCTGCGATTGGAACAATGGCGCTAATCAATAGACCTAATCTTGGGAAAGCCACGATAGTGGCTGAAATTTTAGAAATAGTTGATCGACTTTACTCTGCTGGCATGAAAGAGATTCTCGTTTTTAGATACACACATCCAGGAGATCCGGCTCAAGTTGTCAGAGTAGTTGTCCCAGGTCTCGAGGGTTATTTTTTTGATTTATACTCGCCTGGCCCAAGAGCCAGAGCTGCCATGGATCGCGTATCTTCCACCAACTCTGGGGTGCATAAAGCTTATGCGTAAAGATTTGATTTTCCTTGGTCCTTCCTTGTCTCGCGAAGATGCGCGTGAAATCTACCCCGAAGCGATAATTTTGCCGCCTGCTGCTATGGGAGACATTTTGTCAGCAGTTCGTAGATTTAATCCCCACGCTATCGCGCTTGTTGATGGTTCGTTTTTTCAGACGATGGCTACCTATCACAAGGAGTTGATTGAAGCCATGTCGCTAGGTATTTGGGTCATCGGGTCTAGCAGTATGGGAGCCTTGCGTGCTGCGGAGTGTTCAGAATTCGGAATGATTGGCGTGGGCCAAGTTTACGAGGCCTTCGCAACTGGTGAATTGGAAGATGATGACGAAGTCGCGATCTCTCACCTAAGTGTCGAATATGACTATATGCCTGTTACGGATGCGATGGTAGACATTCGGGCCACACTTGGCGCTGCTCGGGATCAAAATATTATTTCTGATGGACAGTATTCGAGGCTGTGTGAGTTACAAAAAAACCGTTGGTTCATGGAGCGACATCTTCTAAATTCGCTCACCGACGCTCAAGAAATAGGGATAGATAAAGAAACCACCGACGCCTTGATGACATTCTTTAACGAGTTTAAAGTAAGCGTAAAGGCAAACGATGCAAGACTTGCAATATCTCGCCTTCGAGACCTTCCAGAGGGTCCTATGCCCCTTTTGGATCGACCAAAATTGGCACTCTCTTCGGTTTATGTCGCCACCTCAGCGCGTGACGTGGTTGTTCACAGTGATCTCGATGATCCGATCACCTTCGACAAAATACGGCGATTTGTGACTTTAACGGAGAGAAATTCAGAGACTATTTGGCGACAAGTACGTGAGCGCACAGCGCTTTACAAGTTGATGGCGGCATATTCACCCGCGATACTAGATGTCGAATTGGAGCAAGCACGAAACAGTATCGCTTCAGACTTAGGGGTACCATCAACAGAACTCGACAGTGCTTGTTACGCCTTAGACATGACGCCGAGTCAAGTAAGCGATTGGGTTACAGAAGAGGCTTACGTGCTTCGGGCCGCTAAATGGGTTAAATCAGCCGGGGTGTACTCGTTACATACAACTGAGTTTCTCAATCAAATACGCAGAACAGGTGGGTACCGTGATGCGAAACGCGGCGCTGCTTTTCAGGAATTTGTTGCAGCGTCAAGTGCTCACAAGCACAGCAAAATTGGTCTAAAAGCGGCTATGGCAGTTTACCAACAGATGTCTGAATGGCACGAGCCAAGTGATCTTGATGAATACATTGACAAGTCTAATTTTGGCTCGCGTGCGGAATTTTATGAGCGTCTCATGACAGCTGTTGCAACCTCTATGGATCTTTTTGACATGAATTTAATCGATCCTAATTTGGTAGCTAATGATGAGCTAGATCATTTCTTAACCCCAAAAACGTCAAGAGGCGGATAATCAATGGCGAAAACAGATGCGCAAGAGTTCGATGAATCAAACACGGTTCCAGAGCAACTTCTTAAAGTCAGCCCAGAATTTGGAAGCTTAGGCGCCACGACATCCTCCAAAGGGTGGATAGCGCTTGCAGGACTGAGTTTGGTCCTCGTGTCCGCCTCAATCTGGGGTTATTTTGGAACCCTAACCGTTCAAAAAACTTTTAGTGCTGTCTCTGTTAGCAACGGAGTAACATACGAAATCGTGACCCCAACTACGGGGACTATTCAGCAGCTGTCTCCAGTGGAGCAGATTTACAACACCGGAGATGTGATTGCTGTGATAGATCCTGTCGATGGTGGGCCGAGTGTGAACATAACCGCACAGGGCACCCTCCTTGTTATGGGATGGGAATTTGTGATCGGTAGTCCGGTAATTGAGAACACTGTGCTTGGTCGAGGTGTTCTGGTGGGCACGTCAAAAGCCAGTGCCGGTTACTCGTCCAATAACGAAATAGTTGCTATTTCCTTTCTGCCTTTATCTGATCTTGAAACCCTGGAGCAATCAGTTGCCTTAAAGATAGAAATGCTCGACTACGGTTTAAACAAACAGACCTATCGAGCGAAATTGGATTCATTTGGTCGTTATCCGTTATCAGAACGACGAATCGCCCAGATAATTGGTAGCGAGACAAAGGCAGCCGAGATTATGGATCAAACTGGGGGAGAGCCCCACATAGTTTCATTCGGATTTTTGTCAAAGGACGATGAAGATACGGTTGTTGAGACAACTAGTTCTAAGGATAAAAATCGTTTCACCTCAGGTCAAGACGCTGAAGTGATTGTTACCTTGGTTTCCAATAGCCCACTGAAAGTCCTTTTTGGGTCAGGTTCTTAGATGATGAGCAGTTTCAGAATCTCCTCTAACGAGAATGTGACCGGTTAGTAGATGGAGAACATTTCGACAGCGAAAAGGGTCAAAGTTCCAACCGTCTTACAGATTGAAGCAGTTGAATGTGGGGCCGCATCGTTAAGCATGGTCCTTGCTAGCTTTCGAAGATGGGTCCCACTTAGTGACTTGCGCACCGCCTGTCGTGTTTCGCGGGATGGCGCAACGGCCTCGGGGATTATGGAGGCGGCAACTGAGTTTGATCTTGAACCAAATGGACGCATGATTTCCGTAGACCAACTTCAAGGTCATCAAATGCCAGCAATCATATGGTGGAAGCGCCGACACTTCGTGGTTCTTGAAGGAGCGAAAAAAGGTACGTTTTTTGTTCAGGATCCTGCCCTAGGTCCAGTCAGATACTCTCAAGAAGACTTTACAAAGGGTTTCTCTGGGGCAGTGATCACGTTCGAGGCGACAGAAAAGTTCGAAAAAGGAGGATATCCGTATCGCACTCTACCTAGTCTCATGCGCCGCCTTCGTGGAACCGAGACGGGGTTGTGGTTTGCAATAATCTCTGGTCTTCTGGCCATGCTTCCAGGTCTCTTACTAGCACCCATAAGTTCAAGTTTCATAGATTATGTTCTGATCCCAGGTCAAGAGACACTACTTCCTGTTTTAATCGGTGCACTTGTAGTTATTACTTGTCTGCGCGTTCTTCTCATTTCGCTTGAGTACACAGCACTTGCGCGGGTACAGTCGCGAATTGCTTTTGGAAACAATTCTGAATTCCTGATGAGGATGTTTCGTTTACCACTTTTGTTTTTTGCAGGTCGTAACATTGGAGACCTTGTCCAACGTATGACTTACTCAAGTGCAGTGGCAAAATTAGCTGCTGGATACCTAGCTGCATCGCTAATCAGCATGGTGGCTCTTGTGGCTTACCTCGCACTCATGATCTTCTATAACTTCTTACTTGCTGTTATCGTCATGTCATTTACAGCGCTAAATGTTGTTGCTCTTCGTTCCTTAATCAAGCGTCGAAAAGTTGGGCAAGGACTTTTATCCAGCGAAATGGGACGTCTTCAAAGCATAACTATCGGTTCCATTCAATCCATCGAAACCGTTAAGGCCAGTGGCATTGAAGACGATGTCTTCGGGCGCTGGACAGGACAACAAACAAAAGTTGTGAACGCTGAGGCTGCTTTGGTTAGTCCAACTGCAATCCTGGGTGCAGTTCCAACTGTTTTGACGTTACTTACGACGACCTCGATCTTGACTATTGGTGGTTTTCTCGTTGTTAAAGGTCAAATGACAATTGGCTCGCTTCTTGCTTTTCAGGCTCTTGTCGCAGGTATTAATGCGCCAGTCAACATGCTTGTTGCAACGTCGACACAAATTCAGATAATTCAGAGCAATCTTGAAAGCCTCGATGATGTTCTTGACTACGATCTCGACGCACGCTTTACCATGCGGACTCCTACCGAAGTCTTACAGGAAAGTTTTAATGATGTGCGTTCCTCATCTGCAGTCCCATTATCGGGCTCAGTAGTGCTGTCAGATGTTGAATTTGGTTTCACGAAGGGAAATGCTCCGTTGATATCAAATTTCAATTTAAAGTTGCACCCCGGTGAGAGAATTGCATTGATAGGACCATCGGGTTCGGGCAAATCAACCATAGGTAGTCTTATAGGCGGTTTGTACATGCCTTGGTCAGGGTCAATTACCTATGACGGCAGGGAAATTTCGGAAATTGATCCGCAAGTTTTTTCAAGTGGACTTGCGAAAGTTGACCAATCGGTGATGCTTTTTTCTGGCACGATTCGGCAAAATATCACAATGTGGGATACGTCTATTCCCGATGAGCTCATTATTAAGGCGCTGGCAGATGCCCAGGTGTTAGATCAGATTTTACTTAGACCACATGGCATTGATACAGACGTGATCGAGGGAGGCTTGAACTTCAGCTCTGGTGAAATTCAACGCCTTGAGATTGCTCGGGCCTTATTGCGCAATCCATCGATCCTCATCATGGACGAAGCGACAAGTAATCTGGACACAACAACTGAAAAGTTAATGGATAGTGCAGTGCGATCGCGTGGGTGCTCGACAATTATCATCGCCCATCGTCTAAGCACAATCAGGGACGCTGATGAGATTATTGTGCTTGATCGTGGAGGTGTTATCGCCGAACGAGGAACGAATCAGGAGTTGCTTTCACAGGGTGGGATTTATTCTCAATTGGTGGCTAGTTCAGGAGATGGAGGAGACGTTGGAACCTAAATGTGACGATAACAATTCCAAATCAGCGCATAGCATCGAACTTAATGAGGATGTAAGGCTCGCGGTGCATTCTGGGGTTGTGAACATTTTTGCACTCGAGCCGAATGGGCGACGCTGGCCAATGACATCAGTGCAAGGTCCTCTATTGATAGTGGGTAGTTCAGTTAATGGGCTCAAGATGCTGGTCGAGGGAAACCTAGGAACCTCAATGTCGGTTGAGACCGAGCTAACGGACGGTGATCACCAAGCCTGGCATAACTTGATCATCCGCTCTACCAGCGACCTTGGGTCAGATGACCTTATCAATTTGCAACATGATGAAATTGCCGATCTCCTAAAAAAATGGATTGTTTCAACCATTCAGCGGGGTAAGGCTCTTGAGGAAAAACTGCTGAGTAATTTGGAGAGAGTTAACTCAAGCACGGACACATTGACAATCGCTGTGATGAAAAAGTACATCAACGATCCAAAGTCAGCGTTTGATGAAACCCAGGCATTTCCGTCAATGGTAAAAGTCTTGGATGCTTTGAGGGTTTTGGGCAAATTTCGAGGCTTCGAAGTTATCGAGCCTCGCAATGCAAGCACCCTTTCGATTGACGAAGTTTTGGAAGAAGCACTGAGTAGTTCTCAATTAAGATCTCGTGTTGTGTCTCTCGAAGCTGGTTGGACCCGCAAGGGCACGGAAGCACTATTAGGGTTTGTAGACGACGGAGGAGGACATTGGGCACCCGTTGCCTTAATTCCAAAGTCACGTGGGTACGTTTATCGGGCTTCAGACAGTGCCACTCCCGTTCGCGTTAAGGAAGGGAGTTCCGCAATTAAATCGGAGGCACTGGAGATCTACCCCTCGTTCCCTCGACATCGCCCGGCGTCGTTTCTTGATATGGCGCGCCTTGCATTTCGAGGTTCGCGTCCGGTCTACGCCACAATCGCCCTTTGTTCATTAGCAGTGGCTGTCATTGGATTGGCTGCGCCAATTCTTACTACGGCAGTTCTGGGAATTTTCGTACCTGAAGAAAATGTAGTAGGTATAACGGCTGTTGGAATAGCCTTAGGGATCTTATCTCTAGCCGCTGGTGCTTTCGTTATAGTGCAAAATCTGGCTACCTCTAAGTTGACACAAATCGCACAATTACGCGTGGAATCTGCCCTTTGGGATAGAACGTTGAGTTTACCGCTTTCGTTTTTTCGGCAGTACAGCAGTGGAGATTTGGCCTATCGCATTTCATCAGTTACCAGTTTGAAACAACTTCTCGGACCACAAACAACCACCACGATCCTAGCCGCCGTTTTTGCCTCAGTAAATCTCTACATTCTATTCAAGTTTGATACATCACTTGCTGTGGCTGCTACTTTGATAATTTTGCTAACAATAATAGTTATGCTCCGTTTGGTTAGAAAAACCTCAAAACTTGTGCGACGAGCCAACCTGTCTCAACAAGAAGCTTCATCGTGGTTTGTTCAATTAGTTTCGGGGATTTCCAAAGTCCGTGTCGCTGGAGCTGAACGCCGTTTCACCGACATTTCATTGTTAAAGCAGGCTGATTTGATTGCCAGTCAGGCTGCTCAAACACTATTAATGGGACGTTTGCAGTCGGTTTTGGCACTGATTTCAGGAACTTCGACGCTAATCTTTTTCGTCATTGTTGGTTATGTAACTTGGGGACCTAAGGGGCCAGTGATTGACGCGACTTCATATGTTGCCTTTGCAACTGCGTTTGGCACTTTGTTCGGGGCAATTGTCGGTCTCAGTGCGGCCGTTCCTGCGATAGCGAGCGCAGGGCCAACGGTGGACTTGGTCCGGCCCATTCTTGAGTCCATTCAAGAGCAGGATGGAGTAATGACTCCGCTTAAGTCAGTGCATGGAAAATATGAATTTAAGGATGTGTCATTTCAATATTTTGAAGGCTCTCCTCTCGTGCTAAATGGATTTACTTGCACCACGGAGCCTGGGGCAATGACCGCTATAGTGGGCGCCTCTGGATCTGGAAAAACTACTGCCATACGACTCATGACTGGACTTGAGTACCCAACTTCAGGATCACTTTTGATAGATGGACATGATGTAAGAAGCGTCAACCCAAATGACTTAAGGAAAAATTTGGGCGTAGTCATTCAGGGTGGTCAGCTTTCAAATGGTTCAATTTTGAGCAATATTGGAGGTGGAGCCGAGATTTCGGAAGAAGTCGCATGGGTGTGTGCGTCTCAAGCCCGCATTGCTGATGATATCGCAGCCATGCCGATGAAGATGCATACCGTGATAAATCCCTTGACGCTATCTGGAGGACAGACACAGCGCATTCTTATTGCAAGAGCCCTTGCCCGAAACCCATCGGTAATTCTTTTTGACGAAGCTACTAGTGCCCTAGATAATGAAAATCAAAAGGCAATAAGCCAAACGCTCAGTGCACTTCCAATAACGCAAGTTGTGATTGCGCAAAGAATTTCAACAATCAAGAATGCTTCAAAAATACTAGTGCTTGAAAATGGTTATCTCGCCGAACAGGGAAACTTTGATGAATTGATGACGTTGAATCGTGTTTTTGCGGGCTTGGCCAAGCGGCAGGTCTCAGAGGGCTAAACGACTAGCAAAAAGGCGCGAGAGCAGTTTTGAATTCCAATGCACTTGCAGGCCTGTCGGTTGGGGTTTCACTCATGGCCTGCCTTAATAGCCGAAGAAATGCTGCTGGGAATTTTTTGTCTGCGCCGATATGGGCTCCGATTCGAAGGTCAGGGCCAAATATCATTCTTTCAAGGGTAGCTGCTACGGCGAATAGGTCGACACGAGTCGAAGTTTCCTGCATTTGCTCGGGGGCGCTGTACCGATGTGATCCCATCGCTCGCACAATCAGATTCCCATGGTTATAAGTTTCGCGAACAGCTAAACCAAAATCGATTATTTTCAAGCATGATCGGGGATGGTAAAGAAGATTTTTAGGGTTAATGTCACGATGAATTATTCCCTGATTATGCAGGTAAGTAAGCCCATCTAGAACCTCACTTATGATCTTAATTGCTTGAAATTGAGACATTGGGTTTTCTATTTGAGCTTCGATAGATGATGCATCAATAAACTCAAGAATGGTAAATGGCAATCCGTTATGAATTCCTTGATCCAACATTTCTACAACATGTCGATTTCTCAGTCCAAGAAGCATTTGACTTTCATGTCTAATAAAATTTGCCGCCGGGTACATTGACCCAGTCGCAGATAAAATCGGCATCTGGATGAATCTTTTGGTTGGCATTTTGATGACGACTTTGCGCGATTTCTTTTCGTCGAGAGCTAAATAGATACTTCCAACTGATCCTGTTCCAACGTGTGAGATGACTGTGTAACTATCCCCGATAGTTGTACCTGGAGTGACGTGAAGCACATCATAATTGTAAGCCCTTGCCACCAGACCTAAGTGAACTTACCGAATGCTAACTTGCGAGATTACTGCCCGAGTTTGCCTTCAAGTTCTGCAACACGCTTTTTTAACTCGTCCAATTCAGAAATAGAAGATGCACCTTTGGATGAATCCTCAGAATCTGTCGAATTGAAGTTTGAAGCAATTGACGCAGTGATAGTTCCTAGCAACGCAACACCCATGATCATCAGCGCAGTGCCAACAATTCGACCTTGGGTTGAAACCGGGTAGGTATCGCCATAACCAACCGTTGCCATTGTTGTGATGGCCCACCACCAACCGTCACCAACGCCTTGGATGTTTGAACCAACAACATGACGCTCAGCTTCAGTTACCGCAAGGCCAGCAACAAACCAGGTTGCAAAAGCAAGCGTTACGACAGACGTTGTTACCTGCTGACTTCGAGAACCACGATTTCGTCGTGACAAAACAGTGACCGCCGCAAGTGCGCGAATTGCTCTAAGCAGTGGCAGGAATGGCAAAGAGACTGCAGCAAGGTCAAGCAGGTTTTTGCGAACAAACAATCGCTTGTCGTCAGCTATTGATAACCGGGCAAAGTAATCAAACGCAAAGAAAACCCAGATAACAAAAAGCGTCCAATTGCAAAGTGAATGTAGGGCAGGGGAGAGATTTGGGTTTATTATCGGCCAGGCATAACCGGCCAAGAAGATAACACCCAAAACTTGCAAAAAAGTCGGTGACAATTTAGACCACCAGTTAATTGCGCGCTTCATTTACTCTCCAGTCTTAAACTCAATTGATTCTCAGAATATCCTCATAACAGAGAGTTTTCCTGTAAGACAGGTCCGATTAGTCCGTTATGCTTTCCAAATATGTCCGAGCAAACGCAGGGTAAATCAGTCGATGTAGACAACCCGAAGGTCTATCTGATCGCAGCGGTGCTTGGTGCTGGTGTTGGGCTCATATCGATTGGATTCCTGTTCGCAGTAAAGACAGCGAAAGAAGTCATCTGGACCTCGGAGTTAGAGCGAGTCAATTCATCGGTAGTGATTGGCATTTGTGTAGTTGGTGGTTTGTTAGTTGGGTTACTGAATCAATTGGCCGAGAAATCCCGGTCTGAAGTGCATGACTTGACTGAAGCCATTGCTGATATGGAAGAAGTTGAAACCAAACAAGCACCACCAGCCAGGTTGATCTTTGGTCGCGCTGGTCTTGGTGTTGTTTCACTTGGATTCGGTGGTCCATTAGGCCCTGAGGCGCCGCTGATTGCACTAGTCGCACAGTTAAGTTCTCGGCTGTCACACATTTTGCGCATTACTCAAGCCCGTGTGGTTGAACTTTCAGTAGCTGGTTCCCTTGGAGTGTTGTTCGGTGTGCCATTAGTACTTGCTGGAATCGAAAGTGAAGAAAAGGCCAAGAATCGAAACATCGGTCAAAGGATTGTTGCCAGAGGCCCCGAAATCTTGGCAGCGATTTCTTCGCTGTTTGTAATTACCAAATTGCTACCAGAAATTGGAATACACCAATTCACGTCTGATAACTCTGGGGAAGTTGGATTTGGTATCGATTTGATTTGGGTTGTCTTGATCGCGCTACTGGCAGCATCTCTAGGACTTGGGATTGTTCGAGCCACACCAAATGTTCGTCAGTTGGTGGTTTCAAAAATCCCTGGCGGAGCAATTCCCGCTGGATTGTTAAGTGGATTGATTCTTGGAGCAAGTGCGGTAGTTACGCCATTAGTACTGTTCTCAGGACACCACGAGATTCAAGAGATCCTTGATTCTCCAATTGGTATCGGCAACCTATTGGTTGTTGTTGCGCTAAAGACACTCGTACTAATTGCTTGTCTGGCTGGTGGTTGGTATGGCGGTCAGATTTTCCCTCTTGCTTTCATCGGCGCAGGAACTGCGCTGATAGTTGCAGACCTTGTTAACAGCTCGGCAACCCTTGGGTTAGTGGCTGCTGGCTTTGTGGCAGCCAGCGCAGTTGGTATTCGCAGGCCGGCACTGGCCTTGCTCCTTGGATTCGTATTGTTCCCATCATCTACTTGGATTCCAATGCTGCTCGCAACTGTGATCGCTGTTGCAGTTATTGGCAAGAGATCAGTGGAACTTTCTAGTCACTAAATGCAAAACAGCCCGCACCAATAAAGATGCGGGCTGTCTACTTGGAAAAGTTACTCGGCGGTCTTGAACCAAGCATTTGCTTTGGAAGTGCTAACAACTAGCAATGCAATGACATTCAATGCGATTGGTACCCAGCCGTATGGCAAGCGCATGAAACCAAAGATGATGTTGATTACAGCAAGTGCCTGAATAACGACCTGAGCTGATCGAGAACCGATCAAGATCATTTTGGAGATCGTTACATATATAAGGCCAAGTACGATCGATAGCAGGCCGTTAAGCAACAAATAGAAAGTTGATATTTCGATTGAAAGGCCACCAGCAGCATCTAGAACTGTTGGGTTTTCGCCGATAGGCGATAGGACCATAAGAACACCGAATCCAACGTTAAAGATTGCGATAACCCAGATCAATGCGGCTATGAAAGTCACCATAGCTGGACGCTTTGCAGCGGTTGTTGAAGTCATTCTTCCTCCGTAGAGAACAACAAAGCCAATCCGAAATCTTCGATTTGGCCTCTTAAAAGGTAGCAGATAGCGATATTGGGTAGCATTCTCTAAACGCCTGAAACCCCGGAGACTTAGTTGGCAAATCTAAAGATTGTTATTGTTGGCGCTGGTATTGCTGGTACTGGCTTGGCTGATGAATTAACGCAACTTGGGCAGCGCGATGTCACCGTTGTTGATCAAGGTCCAATCTGGAAAACCGGTGGCGCTACCTCGCATGCACCAGGCTTAGTCACTCGCACCAGCACTTCAAAAATGATGCATCGGTTCGCCGATTACACAATTACCAAATTATTGTCCATGGACGTTGCTGGCCAGCCGTGTTTTTATCCAGTTGGTTCAATTGAGGTTGCTTTAACTCAAGAGCGACTCAATTATCTAGTTCGTCGAACTGAATTTGCTGCTTCTTGGGGATTTAGTGCCGAGATGTTGTCACCAGAAGAATGTGCAAACTTAAATCCATTGTTGGATCCCAATACTTTCATTGGTGGCTTTCACACCACCGGTGAAGGTATCGGCAAAGCACTTAGGGGAGCGCAAGCTCAAGGTGAACGAGCGCAATCAAATGGCGCAACGTTTATTGGCAACACCACGGTAACCGGAATTGAAACTGTGGGATCCAAAGTTACTGGCGTAAGAACTGCCACAGGTGTGATCCTGGCTGACTTAGTTGTAATTGCTGCCGGTGGATGGGGTAGTTCTATCGCCTCCACGGTTGGTGTGACTTTGCCGTTAGTTTCGATGGAGCATCAGTACGCAGTTACCGAGCCAGTTTCTGTGTTAGCAAAAGGTCGGAACGGAGACGCCAGCGTTCCGTTTGTGCGAATTTACGAGGCTGGCACTTATGTTCGCGACGAAGGCGATAAAGCAGGTATTGGTTCGTTCAACCATCGCGCGCTACCAGTTAGTGATTCCACCATGGTCAATAATGCTGCGACATTAGAGGATCCATCTAAGTTGCCATTCACCCAAGTTGATTGGGATCAAGCCTGGGTTGAAACTTTAGAAGTTATGCCAGTTCTATCTGGCTTGAAGTATGAGCAGGCTTACAACGGAGTCTTCCCATATTCATCCGATGGCTTACCGCTCATGGGACCTGCTCCAAGTGTTGATGGACTCTGGGTTCTGGAATGTCTCTGGGCCACACATTCAATAGGTGCCGCTCGCTCGTTGGCGCAAGCAATTTGTGGCATCGCACCTGACATCGATTTTGCCCCAGCAGATTTAACTCGCTTTGATGATGCGGAATTAGTCCCAGCAGATTTCGCACAACGCTGCGACAACGCCTACATCGATACTTATGCAATTCACCACCCAGCCGAGCCATCAACGAGCCCGCGTGGTGTCCGGATGTCTCCGTTTTATGACGAGCAAGAAAAATTAGGTGCGGCTTTCTTTGATACTTCCGCATGGGAGCGCCCGCGTTGGTATGAATCTAACTCAGGGTTACTAGCTGGAATGAGCGTTCCGGTGCGAGATGATTGGTCTAGCAAATTCTGGTCACCAATAGCTGGCGCTGAACATCTACGCACTCGGGAAGTTGCTGGGATCTTTGACATGACTTCGCTGCGTCGAATCACTGTTACTGGCCCTGATGCTGGTTCATTCTTGAATCGCTCAGCTGCCCGCAATGTTGCGCGGGGGGTTGGGTCAGTAACCTACACAATGCTTTTGGATCACAATGGCGGCATAGTTTCGGATGTAACTATCAGTCAATTGGCTGAAGATCGTTTCTTAGTCGGCGGCAATAGCCCGAGAGACGAAGTTTGGCTGAAATCAATCTCGGGTGGATTCGATGTGCAGATTGCAGACATCACCAATGGCACGACATGTGTAGCTGTGTGGGGACCTGCGGCCCGAGACATCCTGTCGCCAATCACAGATACCGATTTAACTAACGAAACCTTTAAGTATTTTTCGGCCAAAGAAACTTCCGTTGCTGGAGTTGATGTAACTGCAGTTCGAGTTTCTTACGTTGGCGAACTTGGTTGGGAACTAGCTTGCGATGTTTCAGGTGGAAAGAAACTTTGGAACTCCGTCATGGAACAGGCAAGCAAATTAGGCGCAATACCAGCTGGGCGAAGCGCACTGACTAGTTTGCGCCTGGAAAAGGGCTACCGAGCCTGGGGTAGTGACATGAGTCGGGAAGACACCCCAACGAGCGCCGGCCTTGAGTTTGCAGTGCGCGCAGATGGTGAACACATTGGCCTAAACGCATCCGCTAAACCAGCAACACGAAGACTGCGAACTCTGCAGCTTTCGGAAGTTGATCTAGTCCCAACCGCGAGTCAGCCTGTGTTTATTGGCGATAAAAACGTTGGGTACATAACTAGCGCTGAGTTTGGCTGGTCTGTTGGCGCGCCAATTGCGCTTGCCTGGTTACCGATCGAAACCAAAGAAGGCGAAACCGTTTCAATTGCATGTGGTGGCCGAAAAGTCAGCGCAGTAGTTATGCCAGATGCAATCTTTGATCCGACAGGTTCTCGAATTCGAGTTTAAGAACTGCCGCTTCGGCGACGTTCTATGCGGCGGGCCGTTGGTCCTGAGGACTTAGCTTTAGCGTTTTCGGCAGTAGTGCCGGCGCTGTTTCCTTTGGCGCCTTGTGACTTCTTCTTTTCCAGAGCAGCCAAGAAAGCGGCCTTGTTTGGATCTTCTTCTTTAGGTGAATTAGCCATATCTCTATTCAACCACTTCTTTGGGAAGAAATGTTGTAAGCCCTATTCGGCCAGTAGTTCCTGAATGATTCGTTTTAAATCAGATTTGTTCACAGGGCCGATGAATTTTGCGGCTACCCGACGCTGTTTATCGAGAACGATCGTGCCTGGCAGGTAGCTGCCTTGAATCACATCGGCTTGTGCGGCAATTGCTTGATTTGGATCACTGATGTGAGGCCAACTACCTTCTTGCGAATTCAAGAATTCCAAGGCTGCGGCTTTATCGTCTGCTTCATTTAATCCCAAGATGTTTATATCGGGAAACTCACTTTGAATCTCTGCAAAGATCGGCCATTCCTCACGACATGGGGGACACCAAGATGCCCAAGCATTCACAACAACGATTCCTGACATGTCTTCTGTGGTGATCTTGCCACCACTTAATCCTGGACCAGAAATTTCAATTGGCTCAGTTCTTTGGTCAACGGAGATTTCAGTAATCGAAGCATTAGGCACAGTGCTTTGTGAAGGTCGATACCCTTGCGGAATATCAACGCCACAGCCGGTAACCAGCAGAACCGTTGCGAGGCTGGCCGATAGCTTTTTGATCACACATAGAGGTTAGCGCGATTTATCAAAGGGTAGAATTTGAGTATGGATGATTTGCAAAAAGGTCGATTGTTAGTTTTTCTTCAGTTCGGCTTAATCATCATTTTGGCTGTGTATCCCGACAGCACGACGGTTGACTCTCGGCTAAATATTCTCGGCACTGTATTTATTGCAATTGGCCTGGTTTTACTTTTTGCAGGATTCAGAGGACTAGGCAAGTCCCTAAACGCTAACCCGGTTCCGAATCAAGATGGGGTTTTAGTAACCACGGGAATCTACAGCGTGGTTCGTCACCCGATTTATCTAGGACTTTTGATAATCACATTTGGACTTGTCGTATCTAGTGGAGTCTTGGCGCAATTTGTTCCTTGGGCAACCCTAGTAATTCTCTTGACTTACAAGATGCGCTGGGAAGAAGTTTTGCTCTTGGCAAAATACAAAGGCTACGCCGAATACTTGACTAAAGTTCCAGCAATAGTTCCTGGCTTAAAGCCAAGAAACAAAAAGTAGCTACTTAACCCACTCAGTGGACACAGTGAATCTGTCCACAACTTCGCGAATTGGATCAACACCAATTCCAGGTCCCGTTGGCACGTTAATGTGGCCATCGATCAAAACAAAAGGTTCTGTTGTGTCGGTTTCAAAGTAGCGCGCAGATGCAGAAGTATCACCGGGCAATGTGAAGTTAGGCAGTGCGGCTAGTGCCAAGTTTGCAGCCCTTCCAATACCGGTTTCCAACATGCCGCCACACCAAACTGGAATTCCAGCAGCCTGAGCAACATTGTGAATCTTGACTGCTTCGATGTACCCACCTACGCGCGCGGGCTTGATGTTGATAATCGAGGTAGCTCCGATTTCAATTGCGTCCCGAGCAACGCCAGCTGAAACAATTGATTCATCTAGGCAAACTGGAGTCTGAATGCATTCAGCCAATCGAGCGTGACCCAGAATGTCTTCTTCCTCAATTGGCTGTTCAATTAGTAAGAGATTGAATTCATCTAGGCGCTTGAGAAGCTCAAAGTCATCGCGCGTGTACGCAGTGTTTGCATCAACTTGAAGTAGCAGGTCAGGACCGAAAGTTTCTCGCACTAACTTAACTGGTTCGTAATCCCAGCCAGGTTCGATCTTTAGCTTGATTCGCAAGTAACCATCCGCCAGGTAACCTTCAACGGTTTTCATTAACTCGGGCAAGGTATCCATGATGCCAACCGAGACACCAGCTGGGACTTTAGTTTTGGTAGCGCCAAGGTAGGTTGCAAACGAGGTTCCACTTGCGCGCAACTGCGCATCTAGCACGGCAGTTTCTAATGCGGCTTTGGCCATGCGATGACCTTTAGCCCAATGTAAGGCTGGAGCTAATGCTTCTGCGGTTAGCTGATTACCAAGTTTCATCGCCTCGGGAATAAAGAAATCGCGCAGTACTCCGGCTGCCGCTGTGTGGTACTCACTCGAATAGTCAGGCAGTGCATTAGCCGCGCATTCCGCCCAACCTTCGCCCACATCGGTTATTGCATGCACCCAAACAACTTCATGGACACTGACGGAGCCTTCAGAGGTGCGAAATGGGGACTTCAAAGGAACATCAAGGCGGATTAGTTCTACTGCTTCTAGTTTCATTTCAATCCCTCTGGTGGCTCTACTAATAGGTGTGTGCGATCTTGCATTGCCTTAATTGTCCAACCTTGTGACATCAGCGGCTCCAAGGCTTCCCGAGTTTTTGCTCGCCATTGCTTAGCGCTGGCAAGGTCAGTTCGCCTTAACGTTTCAATGTCTTCTGGGATCTCAACTGCAATTGCACCAGGTGAGATATTGGAATCTCCTTGAGTGTTTTTGAGATCCCAATAAACGAATAATCGATCTGAGTCATCCCCAGCATTAATCTCATCAGTCATTGTTCCGTAAAAGTTTGGTAGGTACTCAACAGCTGTTGCACCGAGTTTGTCGAAGTTGAAAACGCAATTTCGGCGAACTAGGGGATCAAACGACCAAGTAATTCCAGTTAGGCCTTGTTGTTTAGCCCAATCAAATTGATGTTTCTTTAGTTCGTATCCAGCGCCGGCCTGAAATGAGCCGGTGACGTGAGAATGCAGGATGTCTTTATCGTTGAAAACACCACGGAATCCAAAAGAAGCAGCGACCATTTCATCACCGTCATATGCTGCGCTGCAATATGCACCCACATGAAGCACGGCTATCCCTAAATCGAATGGCACTACCTCAGGTCCGCCAGCCCACACTTTGCAAAAGAATGCACTGACAGCTTCCATTTCATCGATGCTGGAAACTTGGCTGATCCGAAGCGCGGTCATGCCTCCATTCTGCCCGAGTCCTGAAAAGGCCTTAGATCAGGCTTCCTTGGGGAATTTGAACTATTTTGCTGGGTCTGGTGGTAATTCTGTGACTCCTGGGGTTATTCTCTTCTTAAGTACTCCTAGGCGAAATACAACATGTCGGGGAAGGCAGTTTGTAGCTGGCTGGGAGGTAAGAAAATGGCGTATTCGTCGAACACGCGTGGTGTTGTGTTTGTTCACAGCACACCACGGGCACTAACTGCTCATATTGAATGGGCGCTGGGTGGCCTACTAGGCACACCTGTAAGTCTTGATTGGGTTGAACAGCCCGTTGCACCTGGCACAGTTCGAAGTGAAATGTCCTGGATCGGCTCGGCAGATTTGTCCGCAAAAATGGCATCTGCACTGCGCAGTTTTCCTAATCTACGTTTTGAAATCACGGAAGAGCCAAGTACTGGCTTTGATGGTCAACGGTTTGTATCCACGCCATCACTTGGAATTTGGCGTAGCCCAATGGGAGTGTTTGGCGAAAGCTTTATCTCAGATGAAAAACTTCGAACCGCGATAGTTAATGCAACCGCGTCGGGCAACTCTCTAGTTGAAGCAGTTGACGAAGTGTTAGGTGGTCCGTGGGATCGCGAACTTGAACCGTTTAGGTACGCCGGTGAAGGCGCCCCGGTTCGATGGCTGCATCAAGTTAGTTAGTTACAGCGGAATGTTTCCGTGATGACCACGCGGGAACGAACCATCTGCGTTAGCGGCAGCCTTTAACGCAGCAGCAATTGCAGTTCGAGTTTTTGTTGGATCAACAATTTCATCGACTGCACCGAGCTCAATGCACTTAGGTAATCCACCAGCTGTGATCTTGTGCTCTTCAGCTAGTTCGGCTTCAACAGCATCTTTTTGGTCTGGTGGAACTTCAGCCAGGCGCCTACGATGCAAGATGCGAATCGCAGCAAGAGGACCCATAACGGCAACCTCTGCGCCTTCCCAAGCCATAACGCGAGTAGCGCCAAGTGCCTTGGAATTCATTGCGATGTATGCGCCGCCGTACGACTTGCGAGTTACGCAAGTAATTCGAGGTACTACGCATTCGGCAAATGCATGAAGTAGCTTTGCGCCACGACGAACTACGCCATCCCATTCTTGGCCAACACCAGGTAAGTAACCAGGTACGTCAACCATGACGATCATTGGAATCCCGAGGGCATCACACATCCGAACGAAGCGGGCACTTTTTTCGGCCGAAGTTGCATCCAAACAGCCACCAAGGCGAAGTGGGTTGTTTGCAACGATGCCAACTGTGCGACCGCCAAAACGGCCAAGAGTTGTAATGATGTTCGGTGCCCAGCGAGGATGAAGTTCTACGCCAGTTCCAGCATCGATTACAGACTCAACAATTGGATGCGCGTCATAAGCCCGATTGTTTTGCTCTGGTAAAAGCGCGCCCATGTCTACGTCTGTGATCTTTGAGGTATCAAGCAGACCTTGATTGCCGAGCAAGTCAGTGATGTTTCGAGTATCAGCCATCGCTTGTTCTTCGGTTTCGCTGACCACGTGAACCACACCACTGCGTCGGCCGTGCGGCTCGGGGCCACCTAAGCGCAACATGTCTACGTCTTCACCGGTTACTGAGCGAACAACGTCAGGACCAGTAACAAAGATTCGACCTTCTGGACCAAGGATGACGATGTCTGTTAAGGCTGGACCGTAAGCGCCACCACCAGCGGCTGGGCCGAGTACAACCGAGACCTGGGGAATCTTGCCAGAGGCCTGGGTCATTACCCGAAAGATGTCACCGAATGGCTTTAGTGCGCCGATACCTTCTTGCAAACGCGCACCACCAGAGTGCCAGATGCCAACGATTGGGCACTGTTCCTTCATAGCTATTGCATAAGCGTCAACAATTACTGCGCCTTCAGCTGCGCCAAGTGCGCCACCTTGAAATGAAGGATCATTGGCAAAGGCAACGACGGTTCGGCCATTGATTTTGCCGGTCGCGGAAACTGCACCGATGCCATCAACTTGGCTTGCAACGTATTGCAAAGTGCCTTCATCGAGCAAAGCTGTTAGGCGAGCATTCGCCATTAACTTCTTGTCAACGACAGCGGTCATGAATGGTTCCGGAAAGCTAGAACGATGTCGTGGCCACCAAAGCCAAACGAGTTGCTTAACGCAGCAATGTCGCCTGCTGGAAGTTCACGAGGTGCGTTCATAACAACATCAACATCAACACCGTCAGCCAAGTTAACAAGGTTGCCAACTGGTGGCACGATTCGATTCTTAATGGCCAAGATGGATGCGATTGCAGCCAGTGATCCAGCTCCACCTAACAAGTGACCAGCCACGCCTTTAACTGCGGTGACAGGTGCATGGTCGGTGTCTGAACCAAGAACTTTACGGATAGCTTTCGCTTCAGCCACGTCGCCCGCAGGTGTGCTAGTTGCGTGGGCATTGACGTGGAAAATGTCCTTGGTCGTAAGGTCTGCATCCTCTAGTGCGCGGTTCATTGCAAGGATTACGCCACGGCCTTCTGGTTCAGGCTGAGCGATGTGGTGCGCATCGGCTGCAATACCTTGACCGCCGTAAGTTGCATAAATCTTTGCGCCGCGAGCTTTAGCAAATTCTTCAGATTCCAAAACGATGATTGCTGCACCTTCAGCCATAACAAAACCATCGCGATCGCGATCGAATGGGCGAGAAGCGCCAGCAGGATTTTCATGCAAAGTAGAAAGTGCGCGCATTGCTGCAAACGCAGCAATGGTTAGCGGGTGAATACAGCCTTCGGTACCACCGCAAACAACAACATCAGCGCGTCCGGTGCGAATCATTTCGGCGCCGTAGCCGATTGCTTCTGCGCCGGAGGCACATGCTGAAACTGGGGTATGTACGCCAGCCATAGCGCCAATTTCAAGACCGATCACAGCGGCTGGGCCGTTTGGCATCAACATTGGAACAGTCATTGGTGAGACGCGCGATGCACCACGTTCACGAAGCACGTCGTATTGCTCCATAAGTGAAATTGCGCCACCAACACCGGAGCCAACCGCAACGCCTAATCGGGCTTGGTCAACTTCTGGCGCGCCAGCATCAGCCCAAGCCTCGCGAGCAGCAATCAAGGCAAGCTGCTGGGAACGATCCATGCGGCGGACCTCATGTGGCTCCAAGATGCTTTCTGGATCAACTTTTGCAGTGGCGGCAATGCGAACTGGTAATTCGGCAAAGCGCGAGTCTTCTAGTAAATGTATTCCGGAACGCGCTGCCAGCAGCGAATCCCATGTTGAGGCAACGTCTCCACCAAGTGGGGTGGTGGCGCCAAGCCCTGTAACGACAACCGTACGGCTCATTGTTGTCGACCTTTCAATTTGAGTTTGTAAATGATTCAGTGAGGTGGTTCAAGTTTTTATGTGGCGGGCAACATATGAGTCACCCGCCGACATCAAAACTAGTTATGCCTTGTTAGCAGCGATGTAGTTCACTGCATCAGCAACGGTATTTAGGTTCTTAACTTCGGTGTCTGGGATTGTTACGCCGAACTTGTCTTCGCAAGCCATTACAACTTCAACCATTGACAATGAGTCAACGTCTAGGTCATCAACAAATGACTTTTCCATCTGTACTGATTCAGCTGGGATGCCTGCTACTTCATTTACGATTTCAGCTAATCCAGCGAGGATGTCCTGGGACATAGTTATCTCCTTTTGTAATTACTTACCGCGGTGTGCGGGTCTTACTTCGAAAATCTTTCGACTTTCGAAACTTATGGGACAAGTGCTACTTGCGCAGCGTGGACCAGGCCGGCGCCAAAGCCAACCATTAAAACTAAGTCGCCACTTTTTACTTCGCCATTTTCGCGAAGTCGATCAAGAGCCAATGGAACTGAAGCAGCGGATGTGTTACCTGAGTACGCGATGTCGCGCGCGATCACAACATGATCTGGAAGTTCTAGTTGTTTCACTAAAGCATCTGTGATTCGGTTGTTTGCTTGGTGGGGTACAAATGCAGCCAAGTCAGCTGCAGTGACTCCGGCCGCAGCCATAGCCTCGGAACAAACATCTCCCATTTGGCCAACTGCCCAACGGAAAACCTGCTGGCCTTGCATAGTCAAAACTGATGGGGTTCCAGAATGTTCGGCAGTAAAGATATCTGGATCCATGATGATTGCATCGCGTTGTGTGCCATCGGCTCCCCAAACGGTTGGGCCAATGCCTTGAGCTTCAGTGGGACCAACGACAACTGCGCCGGCACCATCAGCAAACAAAAACGCAGTGCCACGGTCATCAAAGTTCACGATTTCGGAAAGTTTCTCGGCGCCGATTAAAAGGATGTATTTGGCAGAACCAGAACGAATCATGCCATCTGCAATGCCAAGCCCGTAGCAGAAGCCAGCGCAGGCAGCCGAAGTATCCGTGGCCGCAGCATTGATTGCTCCAATTGCAGCGGCAACTTCAACTGCCGCCGACGGAGTTTGGTAGCGATGAGTCACAGTTGCAACCATGACAAGGTCTATTTGTTCAGCAGTAATTCCTGCATCAGTAATGGCTTTGCGGGCAGCAGCAGTAGCCATCGAGACAACAGTTTCGTCAGGTCCCGCATGCCGGCGTTCAATGATGCCCGATCGTTCCTGAATCCATTCATCATTTGAATCGATGCGCAAGCAGATCTCATCGTTGGTAACAATTCGTTCAGGTCGAAACGTGCCAAGTCCAAGAATTCCAGCGTGCGCAGTTGGGGCTGGAGTATTTAACGTGATCATGAACCAGCCTTTGGATGCAGGCGAAGCAATGGCTGACCAGGATTTACTGGATCACCATCAGTAACTAGCCATTCAACAATGGTTCCACCGTGTGGGGCTTCGACTTGGTATTCATCGCGCAAGGTGCGAATAGTTGCAACTTTGGTCTTGCCATCTAGAACGGTGCCCGGTTCTTCGCTGACGTTAAATTCGATAGTGCCTTTAAACGGCGCAACCACTAATCTCCATGTTGGAGAATCCGTTACTGCAGTCTCAGTTCCATGACGTGCAATCAAATCAAGAGCTGCTGGCATGTCATCTGGAGTTTTAAGTGAAACACATTCAACGCCTGGCATCGCGCGCTTAGCAAGACCAACAAGAGTTCCGGCCGGTGGAAGTTCAATTAATCCAGTAACACCTAAATCAAGCATGGTTTGCATACATAGATCCCAGCGCACTGGATTGCTGACTTGGGTAACCAAACGCTTTAGAACTTCGCGACCATCTTGGACAACCGTGCCATCTGCATTTGAAAGGATTCGACTACGTGCATCGTGAGTCGAGATTGCCTTTGCATGTTGAGCCAAGATTCCAACCGCCGGAGCCATGTGCTTGGTATGAAAAGCGCCAGCAACAGAAAGCGGACGAACCCGCGCACCAGTTGGGGGATCAGCCTCAAGGGCAGCAAGTTGTTCAAGTGTGCCGGCAGCAACGATTTGTCCAGCACCATTTTCATTAGCAGCCGTGAGGCCATGCTGAGCAAGCTTTGCAATTACTTCGTCGCGGTCGCCACCAAGTACTGCAGACATTCCAGTTGGGGTTACAGCGGAAGCAGCAGCCATTGCGTTGCCACGTTCGCGAACTAAAACCATGGCTTGTTCGGCAGAAATCACATTTGCTGCAGCCGCTGCTGTAATTTCACCAACACTGTGGCCAGCACCAATTCCAACTTTTGCGTAGGCCTCGCCAGGATGTGGGAACAGACTTAAGAGCGAAACCATGCCAGCACTAACGATTAAAGGCTGGGCTACTGCGGTATCTCGAATAGTGTCTTCATCACTTGTGGTGCCATGGGCAATGAGATCAATGCCAGCAACGGTACCCAACCACTTCATGCGATCTTGGAAATTAGGTAGCTCTAACCAAGGGGTTAAAAAGCCGGGGACTTGGGAACCTTGACCTGGGGCAACTACTGCAAGCACTTGTATAGTCTCTCGTATAGGCAACCGCTAAATCTGATGACGATCCACTAAATTCTAGGGCTATTTTTTGTAGGTAACCTACAATTCAGGGCTATTTCGCTCAATCATTAGCGCGATTCGCAGAGTTAGCGCATCGGAGGGCTCAAATGGGTCTAAACCAGTGGCTTCCAGAACCCGGCGCAGGCGGTACCTAACGGTGTTCACATGCACAAACAAAGTTCGAGCACAGCCTTCGATTGTTGGGGAAACTTCCAGGTAGCAAGCCAGAGTTTGGCGAACATCGCTACTTAAGTCTTGTCGTAATTTAGCAACGACTGGATCAATTGCAGCAGAGTCACCCGCAATTACGCGCGATGCGATCATGTCTTCGGAGTCAACTAGGCGGGGTGCTTGCGAAACATAACTCAAAGCTCGGTATCCAGACAGGGCAGCAAGGGCAGAACTGTGAGCTTCTTGCAAAGTTGAAACCACTGGTCCAGTAACCACTGTGCCCGGACCAAAGTGACCAACGAATGGCTTAGCAACAACTTCTGGATTATCAGATTCGGAAACGCCACCAATAATCGTGATCATTCGGTCGTTATGAATTCCGACCATCACATCTAGCTTTGCTGACTTTGCAGTTCGCCGGATTTGCTCCATGTGAACTTCGATTGCAATTTGATTCGAAGGAACCGGACCAACGATTGCCAGCACATGTTTGTTGACGTCCCAACCAGCTGCTGCGGCTCTGGCAATCAGTGCATCATCAGAGCTGCCGGCCAATATTGCATCGAGAACTAGGTCTTGCAGACGCGCGTCCCAAGCGCCGCGATTTTCTGCGGCCCGGGCATAAAACTCAGCAGCAGCAAATGCAATCTCACTCGAATAACGAAGCAGTGATTCGCGTAAGTAGGACTGACGGTACTCGTTAGTGCCAGCGATCTGTTCAACCATTTCTTCGACCACTGCCATCGAAGTTCGAACTAGTTCAACGGTTTGCTGCAAAGTTAGCGCGCGAGCAAGTTCGCGGGGAGCGCTCGAGAAGATATCGCCAACATGGTCTTTGGATTCAAGGCCTGCGGAAAACCATTCGACAAAGTTTGTAATTCCACTTTGGGCAACCAAGCTAACCGATGCTCGTTCATTTGCAGGCAGGGCTGCAAACCAAGACAAGGTGTCTTCCATGCGGGTTGTTGCTGCGGTAGTTAGTTCGCCAGTCATGCGTTGGACTCGCCTGGCTAATACGGCGTGCTCAGCAGCGATTCGTTCTGGTGTTGACTCAGTTGAGCGGATAGAACGTGGCATGAGTCTAAGTGTGCCAGTACCGCCTAAAGGGACGGCTCTTTGGTTAGTAATTAGAGTGCGTTGACTTTGGCAACTTGCTCGGCAGAAAGTTCAACTATCGGCAAGATCTCGGCAAGCTGTTCTGGGGTTCGCGCACTAGCGATCGGAGTAACCACACCAGGCTGCGCCCGCAACCAACCCAATGCAACAGCGGCAATTGAAGTGTTTTCTTGCTGCGCAATTTCAGTTAGCGCATTGAGGATTGCCCAGCCCCGATCATTCTTGTAATCAGGCATATCTCCAGCTCGAACACTGTCGACCTCAACACCAGGTTGGTACTTACCTGTCAAAAACCCGGCCGCAAGCGAGAAGTAGGGAAGCACAGGGATGTCTTCCTTTACTGCAACGGCCATCAAGTCGCCTTCGTACTCATCGCGAACTATTGCGTTGTAATTCGGCTGAAGTAAAAGGTATTCACTCATTCCAAGTTCCCGGGAAATCTTGAGGGCTTCCTCAAGTCTGGCCGCAGAATAATTCGATGCAGCCAAGTAGCGAACTTTGCCGGCCTTAACTAATTCATTAAATGCAGTCAAGGATTCTTCAAGTGGTGTCTTGTCATCATCATGATGTGCGTAATAGATGTCGATGTAATCAGTGCCAAGGCGACGCAGCGAATCCTCGGCTGCAGCAGCAATGTTTGCTGCGCTCAGACCCGGCCTGGTAGCAAGTTTGGCAACTTTAGTTGCAATCACCATCTCACTACGATTGCCGCGAGCTTTCATCCAATCACCGATGATGGCTTCGCTTTCGCCACCAACGTTTCCGGTATGCCAACGCGAATACATGTCTGCGGTGTCAATGAAGTTTCCACCTGCAGATTCATATGCGGTTAACACTTCATAGGACTGTTCAGCTGAAGCACTCCAACCAAATACATTTCCACCTAAACAAAGTGAGTGAACTTGTAAGTCAGTTTTGCCAAGCGCTACGCGCATCAGCCACCACCTTCAGTGTTTCCGGCAGAAGCAGCTTTTGGGTTACTTAAGTCGTACATGTCTATGGCTTTCTGCACCTTCTTTGATGAGATCTCGCCACGCTTTGCCAACATTGCCAAGGCTTGAACGGTAATGCTTTGGGCATCAACTAAGAAGTGGCGACGAAGTGCGCCGCGAGTATCTGACATACCCCAGCCATCAGTGCCAAGTGAAACAAAATCATTTGGCACCCAGTCGCGAATCTGATCCTGAACGGCGCGCATGAAATCCGAAACTGCAACTACTGGACCTTCAGTACCGGTTAGTTTCTCAGTGACCCAACTGACCTGTGGTGAATCAGATGGATTTAGGAAATTATGGCGATCTGTTTCAAGACCATCGCGACGCAATTCATTCCAGGAAGTTACAGACCAAACGTCAGCACTGACGCCCCAGTCTTCGCGAAGGAGTTTCTGCGCTTCCAATGCCCACGGAACTGAAACACCGGAGGCAAGAAGTTGGGTACGCGGCCCCTTGGCATCTGCATCAGTAGCAAGTAAATACATTCCTCGCAGAATGCCGTCAGTATCAACGCCGGCAGGCTCTACTGGTTGTACGTAAGGCTCGTTGTAAACAGTTAGGTAGTAATAAATGTTTTCAGGGTTTTCGCCATACATCCGGCGCAGCCCATCACGAACAATGTGACCGATCTCAAATCCATATGCGGGGTCGTAACTAACTACTGCTGGGTTAGTCGCCGCAAGCAGATGTGAGTGACCATCTTCGTGCTGCAGACCTTCGCCGTTAAGTGTCGTACGGCCAGCAGTTGCGCCTAATACAAAGCCGCGAGCCATTTGATCTCCAGCTAACCAGAATGAATCACCTGTGCGCTGGAAACCAAACATTGAATAGAAGATGTAGATCGGAATCATTGGTTCGTTATGAGTTGCATAGGAAGTTGCAACCGCGGTCCAAGAAGCAACTGATCCGGCTTCATTAATACCTTCGTGCAGAATCTGACCGATTTCAGATTCTTTGTAAGAAAGCATCAAGTCTCGGTCAACTGACATGTATTGCTGACCATGCGGTGAGTAGATCTTCAAAGTAGGGAAGAAGCTGTCCATGCCGAAAGTGCGGGCTTCATCAGGAATAATCGGAACGATTCGCTTACCGATGTTTTCATCACGAACTAATTCGCGCAGCAGTCGCACAAATGCCATCGTGGTCGCTACCGGTTGATTACCAGAGCCAGCACTCATATCTTTATAGGTTTCAATACCTGGAAGAGTCAGCGCTTTAGTTGTGGTTCGACGAGACGGAACATAGCCACCGAGTGCCCTGCGACGTTCATGCAAGTATTCGATGTGCTCGTGGTTGTCACCTGGGTGGTAATAGGGCGGCAATTTGTCATCAAGGTCTGCGTCCGAGATTGGAATCTGCAAACGATCACGGAAAACCGCTAAGTCTTCATGAGTCAGTTTCTTCATCTGGTGCGTGGCGTTGCGGCCTTCGAAGTGTGAACCTAAAGTCCAACCCTTGATGGTCTTTGCCAAAATCACTGTTGGCTGACCAGTGTGCGCTTCAGCTGCTGCGTACGCGGCATACATCTTTTTGTAGTCATGGCCACCACGCTTTAGATTCCAGACCTGTTCGTCTGACCAGCCTTCAACCATAGATTTAGTGCGAGGATCGCGACCAAAGAAGTTATCGCGAACAAAGCCACCATTTTCAGTCTTGTAAGTCTGGAAGTCACCATCTGGTGTGCGGTTCATTAAGTTAACGAGAGCACCTTCGTTGTCGATGGCGAGCAATTCATCCCACTCGCGACCCCAAACAACCTTGATGACATTCCAGCCAGCGCCGCGGAAGTGTGATTCAAGTTCTTGAATGATTTTTCCGTTACCGCGAACAGGTCCATCAAGGCGCTGCAAGTTGCAATTGATTACAAAAGTTAAGTTGTCGAGCTCTTCGCGAGCTGCGATACCGATGGCACCTAATGATTCTGGCTCATCCATTTCGCCATCGCCCAAGAACGCCCACACCCGCTGTTGGGAAGTGTCCTTGATTCCGCGGTGGTGCAAGTACCTATTGAAGCGTGCTTGGTAAATCGCGTTCATTGGTCCAAGACCCATTGACACAGTAGGGAACTGCCAGAAATCTGGCATCAAACGTGGATGTGGGTAACTTGGTAAACCATTTGGCGCGGCAGATAGTTCTTGACGGAAGCCATCAAGGCGATCGGTGCTTAGGCGACCTTCAAGAAAAGCACGGGCATACATGCCAGGGGATGCGTGGCCTTGGAAGAAAACTTGATCGCCGCCGCCTTCATGTTCTGGGCCGCGGAAGAAGTGATTGAAACCAACTTCATAAAGTGACGCACTTGATGCGTAGGTAGAGATGTGTCCACCAACGCCAATACCTGGACGCTGTGCGCGATGCACCAACATTGCAGCGTTCCATCGGATGTATGCGCGGATGCGTCGTTCAATAGTTTCGTCACCAGGAAAATCTGGTTCACGGTCTGGAGAAATCGTGTTTATGTAGTCAGTGCTACGAAGACTTGGAACGCCAACATTTTTCTCAGACGAGTGGCGCAAAAGTGACAACATAATGTGTCTCGCACGCTGTTCGCCATGCGTTGCGATTAAGGCATCTAGTGACTCGATCCATTCCCGAGTTTCTTCAGGATTTACATCTACGTACTGGGTAGGTAGACCGCCAGCAATCAGCGAATCCCGATCTGGTGTGGTGGTCACGGTTACTTACCTGCCTTCGAGTGGTTTGGCTATTTCACCTCCTATTGTGTCTGATGCCTTGGATGTTGCGTTGGCCGAGTCCGTGCAAACAATTAATGAATTTCTGGCAATTCGGTGATTGCAGTTGCCTTTTGGTCATTCCTCGGGTGGACTATGACTGTGAGTTCACAAGAAAGCGCCCTAGCAGGGCTGGCTGGCAAGTTTGGGTTAGGCGAAGGACTCGTAGTCCAAGAGCTTGGATTCGATGCCGATTGCGATCAGATGGTTTCAGATGCGATTGCATCAGTTGCCGAGTTGGTTGATGAAACCTATGACGATGTTGTAGATGCAGTTCTATTGTGGTGGCGCGATGATGACGGCGACTTAGTGGATGCATTGGTGGATGCTCTTGGTCCGCTTGCCGACAGTGGAGTTATCTGGCTTATGACGCCAAAGCCAGGTCGAGCTGGACACGTTGAACCAGAAGACATCGCAGATGCTGCGCCAACTTCAGGGTTGCAAGCAACTAGTCACATAAATGCTGCCCCGGAATGGCAGGGCACTCGGTTAGTCGCGCCAAAATCACGCCGTTAATAATTTCGATTTACAAATCTAATATCCAAAACAAAGAAATGAGAAAATCATGTCGTTAGAAGTTGGTCAAGAAGCTCCAGATTTCACGCTGCAAAATCAGTTTGGTGAAGATGTAAAACTTTCTGATTTCCGTGGCAAGCAAAACGTAGTTCTTGTTTTCTATCCAATGGCTTTCACCGGAATTTGCACGGGCGAGCTTTGCGAAATTCGTGATCAGAGTCCAGCCTTTGTCAGCGATGATGTTCAGGTTTTGGGCATCTCTTGCGATACCTCCGCATCACTTAAAGTTTTTGCAGAACAAGAAAAATTGGATTACCCGCTGCTGTCTGACTTCTGGCCACACGGCGAAGTTTCCAAGGCTTACGGTTCATTCTTTGAGCCAAGAGGCTTTTCAATGCGCGGTACCTTTGTGATCGACAAGGCAGGCATCCTGCGCTGGTCAGTAGTTAATGGTCCAGGCGATGCCCGCAATACCGATGAGTACAAGCAGGCACTAGCAGCCCTTTAAATTCGGAAGGTTCGCTAAAAGATGCGGACACTTCCAACTAGGTGTGAAATTGGAAGGCCACGGCCGGTGCAGACCCGAGACTCACCGGCTGTGGTCTTTTTCATTTCCACCCACAGGTCTCGGGTCATTGCCAAAGCCCACATTCGATTTCTAACTTTTCCAAACCTTAGATAAGGTAGGGAAGCACGTAGGGCGCTTAGCTCAGTTGGCTAGAGCATCTCGTTTACACCGAGAGGGTCAGGGGTTCGAGTCCCTTAGCGCCCACTGCAATGGAAATACCCCCGCAAGGGGGTATTTTTATGCCTAGACCAGATTTACACACACTAGGTGTATGCTATGTGTATGACTCGAACCAACATAGATCTCGATGACGAGCTGGTGGAAATTGTGATGAATCGATTTAACTTGCCAACCAAAAAGAGTGCAGTCGAAATGGCCCTACGTCGATTGGTTGAAGAGACGGACCAAATGAAGTTGATCGACAGCATTTTCGGTATTGGCTGGGATGGACCAGAAGACGGCATCTTCACAGATGAGGTTCCAAAGTGGTAACTAGGTATCTCGTTGATACGAGCGTTTGGGTAAACGTTCTTAGGGGTGATGCGGTTACTCGTGAGCGCATGAGTTCTCTTACGAAAAAAGGTAGTTCGATAGTTATGTGCGAACCCGTAGCCATGGAGTTACTTGCGGGGGCTCGGAAACACGAAGTCCTAGCGATAAACGAATTCATAGACCGTTTCGCCTCATTGGAATTTGATACCCTGCATGACTTTAGAACCGCAGGCGAAATACGAAGGCAACTTTCTTGGGAGGGTAAGACCGTTAAAAGTGTCGTAGATTGCATGATCGCAGTACTTGCCTTGACCAACGAGGAAATTGTAATTGTCCACAATGATTCAGATTTTGAATTGTTGGCTTCCACGTTAAACATCAGACACGAACGCTGGGACCTAGCTGCCTGACCTTTCTCGACTCGTTCCTGATTAGAGGTAGTCTGGCTGTGTTAGTTGAATAACTAAACAAATCTGGGAGCAAAAATGGCCGTTACTGCAAGCCCTGACCAGCAACAAGCATTGCTGGACTTGCAGGGCCTTGACACCAAACTCCTTCAGCTGGCGCACAAGCGAGGGGGATTGCCTGAAATTTCTGCGGCCCAAGATTTAGAAGTTGAACTGGGTTCAATAAAGATGCGTTTAGTTGCGGCGCAAACTGAAGCGTCAGATTTAAAGCTAAATCAACTAAAGGCCGAATCTGACGTTGAACAAGTTGTTGCAAGGTCACGTCGAGACCAAGAGCGACTCGATTCCGGTGCGGTATCTGCGGCTAAAGAACTTGAGAGTTTGCAGCACGAGATTGGAACCTTGGCCAAGCGTCAGGCCGAGCTCGAAGACATTGAACTTGAAATCATGCAGGCATATGAAAATGCTCAGCAAGCAGTAACTGACTTGCTTGCCAATGAAATTGAAACCACCGAAAAGCTTTCAACTCTTGCCCAGACTCGAGACGACTTGTTTGCTGACATTGATTTTGAAGTAAATTCACTCACGAGTCAGCGAACTGAAATCGCAAATGGTTTACCAGCAGATTTAATTGCGCTTTATGACAAAATTCGGGCAGATCAAGGTGGCGTTGGTGCTGCACTAATTCATCGAGGCTCTTGCCAGGGCTGCCACATCACAATTGACGCGCAAGAAATTGATCAGATTCGAAATATGCCAGCCGATGCTATTGCACGCTGCGATCAATGCCGAAGGATTTTGGTTCGCACTGCGGAGTCTGGTTTGTGACTCACTTTGTGATGGAAGCCGACGGAGCCTCAAGAGGAAATCCTGGTCATGCTTCGTATGGAACCGTGATTCGTAATGCCAACACTGGGGAAGTGGTTGCCGAGCGCGCCGCTGTTCTAGGTCATGCAACTAACAATGTTGCGGAATACAGCGGACTAGTGGCCGGGCTGACTGCGATTGCGGAAATCGATCCAGAAGCTTTGGTTGAAGTTCGAATGGATAGCAAATTGGTCGTGGAACAAATGTCTGGGCGCTGGAAGATCAAAAGCCCAGACATGCAAAAACTTGCGCTCGAAGCTCGAGAAATTCTGCCCTATGGAAACGTCACCTATACCTGGATTCCGCGCGAAGACAATAAGCATGCTGATGCTCTAGCCAATGAAGCACTCGACACCCACCTTGCGGGTGGCTCCGGAATCATCTCGCGTCCTTAGCGATCATCGATGACCATGATTTTGCTACCGCCATCAGAGGGCAAAACTGATGCAACAGGAAAACAAAAGTTAGATTTCAAAAAACTTTCGTTTCCAGAGTTAACCAAACAACGACAAGAGTTAGTTACAGCCGTTGTTGCAATGGCAAATGGCCCAGCAGCCAAAGCTCGCACTGCACTTGCCATCAGCGCTAAACAAGATTTTGAAATTGAACGCGATCAAAGATTATTAACGGCTGGAACTGGTCCTGCGTGGTCGGTCTATACCGGGGTGCTTTACGACGCCATCGAAATTGATTCACTGAGTGCCAAAGCTAAATCCAAGTTTGAATCAGAAAACTTTGTAGTCTCTGCCTTATTTGGGCTGATCAATGTCACGGATCGAATTCCGGCGTATCGACTTTCAGGGGACACAGTGGTTCCAAAGATTGGTTCGCTGACTAAGTTTTGGAGTGACTCAATAACGTCGATCATTTCCGAACAAGATGAGTTTGTAATAGATCTGCGTTCGGGTAACTATGTAAAGCTCGGACCGACTGATAAATCCATTGCCGATCAAGTTGTGGTTCCGCGAATTATGCAGAAGATGCCTAAAGGTGCGCCAAAAGTTGTGAGTCATTCAAACAAGGCAACTAAAGGTCGGTTAGTTAGGGCATTAGCTCAATCAACCAAGTCCGTAACTAGTGTTGAGCAACTGGCTGCTCTGGCAGGCAAAGTGGCGCTAGACGTAAAGATTATTAAGCCAAGTAAGGCTGGTGCCCCATGGGGACTGGATGTAATTGTTGAGGTTTTGTAAGCCATCTAGTTATCAATTTTAGATATTTTCTAAAAACCCCTTGCCACGACCTTTTCAGAGGCGTAGGAATAGAGCAGTTAGAAAATGTCTCCCCGGTTGGATCATTACGAAGCATCATCGATGTTAGGTAAAAGCGTCACCGCAGGGCAAAGGCAATTTCTAGCGAATTGAGACCCCGCAGTAACTCATACTTATTGCGGGGTCTTCTCCGTTATTTTCTCAATTCTTGAAAAGTTCGCATCTTGGCGTGATTCAAGTCATCTTGGGTTCGGCAACTACCGATTCGAGAACTCCAATAAAGTTGTGCCTAGCACTTCAATTTAAAGGATTCTTCTGCCGTGGATAATTTGCTGGAAAAAGACCTCTCTGCAACTGAGTTTGATGACAAAGCTAAAACTCGCGCGCTTCCAGCTCGGGCCCAGACTGTTGTAGTTGGCGCCGGTGTTATTGGTAGCAGCATCGCTTACCACTTAGCTGAACTAGGACACAAAGATGTGCTGCTAATCGAGCGAGCATCCGTTGCTTCAGGCACAAGCTGGCACGCAGCAGGTTTAGTTGTTCGCTCTCGCGCAACTCATGCCATGACCAAACTTTCTTATTACGGAATCGATGCCTACCGTGCGATTGAAAAAGAAACTGGAATCAACGTTTCGCTAAAACAAAATGGTTCGCTATCGCTTGCTAGAACTCCAGGTCGGTTAGATGAATTGCGTTATAGCCACATGGTTGCAAGTCACAACGGAATTTCCAGTGAATTAGTAACGCCTGAACAAGTTGCCAAACTTCATCCGCTTGCAACATCGGATGGCCTATTAGGCGGAATGCATCACGCAGAAGATGGCCACGTTAATCCAGGTCGAGCAGCAATGGCGTTTGCCAAAGGCGCTCACACTCGCGGCGTAACAATTCGCGAAGGTGTGACCGTCACTGGAGTTCAAAAAGTAAATGGTCGCATAACTGCAGTAGAAACCGATCAAGGAATCGTTGAATGTGAAAACTTAGTTTTGGCAGCAGGACTATGGACACGCGAGTTGGCGGAAAAGTGTGGCGCGATGGTTCCGCTTTACCCAGCAGCGCATGTGCACGTAACTACTGATCCGATCGAAGGCGCAGATGTTCCGCTTCCTGTACTTCGCGACTTGGATGGCTACTTATATGTACGAGGTCACAACGGCTCGCTAGTAGTGGGTGCGTTCGAACCTGACGGCATTCCAGTTGATTCCCGCACTTTGGCTAAAGACTTTGCTTTTGGTGAGTTTGATCCGGACTGGGAGCACTTTGCTGCAATCAAGGGTTTTGCCGAAGATCGAATCCCAGCGCTAAAGACTGCAAACTACTCACGCTTCCTAAATGCCCCAGAGTCGTTTACTCCTGATGCAAGTTTTTGCCTAGGAGAAACTGCTGAAGTTGATGGTTTATGGATCGCTGCCGGCTTTAACAGTCAAGGAATCATCTATGCACCAGGCGCAGGCCGAGCATTAGCTGAATGGATTGTTGCTGGAACACCAACCACCGATGTTTCGGCTGTAGATGTTCAGCGGTTCTCGAAGTACCAAGCAAACCGCCCTTATATGCATGAACGCACTAAGGAAGGACTTGGCCGTCTATATGCGATGCACTGGCCGTTCTTGCAGCCTTACACCGCACGCAATATTCGTCGCTCACCATTGCACGATCGAGTCGATGTAGCAGGAGCAGTATTTGGCGAACTAGTTGGTTATGAGCGCGCGAATTGGTTTGCACCAGCTGGCACAAAGCGCGAATACGAATACAGCTACCAGCGCCAGAATTGGTTCGAACATTCAGCAGCTGAACATAAGGCAGCTCGAGAAGCAGTGGCAGTCTTTGATCTTTCAACATTCACCAAGGTTGAAGTTGCCGGACCTGATGCAATCAAAGTAATACAGTCAGTAACCACATCCAACATGGACGTAAAGATTGGCCGAGTTGTTTACACCCTCATGCTAAACAAGGGTGGTGGCATCGAACTAGACGGCACAATCACCAGGCTTGCAGAGGATCGATTCTTAGTTGTCACTCCAACAGCAGCCCAAACCAAAACCTTGGCAATGTTGCGTCGAGCCGCTCGCGGTCATGCGACTGCCACCTTTGATGCCAGCGCAGGTTTGGCAACGATCGGAATCATGGGACCTAACTCGCGAGAGTTGTTATCGCGCATTAGCCCGGCTGATTTCTCGACTGAAAACCAACCGTGGGGAACGGCTCGCGAAATTGAAGTTGGCAATGGTTCAGCGCTTTGCCTGCGCGTAAGTTTCGTCGGCGAACTTGGTTACGAACTTTATCCAACAGCCGACATGGCAACATCAATTTACGATTCGGTAATTGAAGCCGGCGAAGGCCTTGGACTACGCCGAGCGGGCTATCACGCGCTAGACAGTTTGCGTGTTGAAAAGGGTTATCGTCACCTTGGGCACGACATTGGCCCAATCGATGATCCGTATCAAGTCTCGCTAGCTTTTGCAGTCAACCTAAAGAATGGTGACTTCGTTGGTCGAAGCGCCATTGAAGGAAAGCAAAATCCAGATCGTCGCCAAGTGTTTATCAAACTTGATAACCCAGAACCACTATTTGTTCACGATGAATCAATCTTGCTTGATGGCAAAATCATTGGTCACGTAACTTCAGGTTCGTATGGACACACCATTGGGGGAGCCTGCGGACTTGGAAATATTCCAGCCGATGTCCCTGCTGACTCGAACTTCATAGTTGATTGCGCTGGAGTCCTAACACCGGCAACTATCAGCGATGTTCCGTTCTACGACCCTGAGAACCTGCGTCTTAAGGCTTAAGTAATCGCAGTTTTCATTGGACTGAAATCGATCTATCCTTAGAGCAGACGAGTCGGTCGGATGATCGCGGGCAGCAATGTTCGAGGAAAGTCCGGACTCCATAGGGCAAGAGTGGTGGATAACGTCCACCTGGGGCGACCCACGGGAAAGTGCAACAGAAAGTAAACCGCCTAGCAATAGGTAAGGGTGAAACGGTGAGGTAAGAGCTCACCAGTACTTATGGCGACATAGGTAGCTAGGTAAACCCCACTCGGAGCAAGACCAAGTAGCAGGTGACTGCCCGTCACACGCCTGCAGGTAGGTTGCAACAGGTTG
>JAIOWT010000024.1 GCA_021742025.1 Candidatus Nanopelagicales bacterium | reverse complement strand
TTTGCGAATGCCAAGAACTCTCGAACTGCAGTGGCCACGCTTGGAGCGCCAGCAACGTGGTGATCCGTTATTCCAGTCAATACGGAAATGAAAGCGGGTATCGGAACACCTGGAGCGCAGAAGGTCCTGAACTCGCCGACCACTTCGCCGCCACGAACTTTGACTGCGCCAATTTCAGTAATTCCCGCATCAGCTGGTTTGCCACCTGCAGTTTCCAGATCAACCACAACAAAGGTTGTTTGCCATAAAGGTTGACCAATATCTTCAATTGTCAGGGCTGCAGGAGTTGTGTGAGGCAGACGAGCCTTATTCGACATCTGAATAGGGCTCTGACTCATATGTGGACTTTACTTGCAAACTCCGACAATTTCAGGGTGGGATCAGTCCTCACGCCGCGCCGCGCGACACGACAAAAATTGAACTTAAAAACTGTCAGTGGGGTCTCATATCGTTTCAACTATTAAGTCCCTAGAAGATTTACAGGAGTAACACATGTTGATTGATTGCGCTAGTTGCATAATGCGTGACATAGCCTGCTCAGATTGCGTAGTTACTGCGCTACTGGGACCGATGCCAACTTCCATTGATTCACACAAAGATGTACTGGATGTGCTGGCTAACGCCGGATTAGTGTCGCCACTACGTTTGATTAAGGGAGATGCAAGCCCAGGACAGCCAGCTGCCATTGCGCAGTAATGCATTCAGCTGCATGAATACGGCAAGATGTATCCATGAGTCGAACTCTGGTCATAACAAATGATTTCCCACCACGCCCCGGCGGGATTCAAACTTTTTGCTATGAAATGGTTCGCAGATTTGATCCCGAATCAGTTACCGTACTGACTTCAAGTTGGGATGGCGCTGCAGAATTCGATGCCGACCAAGAATTTAAAGTAATCAGAGCTGATACCCAGACCCTTTTGCCCTCAAAATCGACCCTGGGTTTAGCTCGGGAAATTGTGGTTTCCGAAAATGTAACTCGGGTTTTATTCGGTGCTGCCGCACCACTTGCATTGCTTGCATCTCCGTTACGGAAACTCGGCGTGACAAACATCGTAGGTATGACTCAAGGACACGAGACGGGTTGGGCAATAACTCCAGGAACACGTCAGGCGTTACGCAAAATCGGTAATGACACAGACTTCCTGACCTACATCAGCGAGTACACGCACAAAAAGATTACAAAAGCATTGAGCCCGGAAGCAGCGACCAGAATGCGCCAGATTGCTCCTGGAGTAGACGTCTCTGAATTCTCACCTGCAAATGCAGCGGCTGGTAGCCAACTTCGCGCAAGCTTAGGTTGGACGGATCGACCGGTAATTGTTTGCGTATCTAGACTCATGGCCCGCAAAGGTCAAGATGAACTGATTCGCGCCTTGCCAAGAATTCACGAAACCACACCTGGTGCCAGTCTGATCATTGTCGGAGATGGACCATACCGAAAAGATATCGAACGCTTAGTTTCAAGGTTTGGGCTAGAGAAATATGTCCATCTAACAGGCAAGGTGAGTCAAGCCGATTTATCAAAGTGGTACGCAGCCGGCGATGTTTTTGCGATGCCGTGCCGCACTCGCCTTGGTGGTTGGGACGTAGAAGGACTTGGCATTGTTTTTCTCGAGGCATCAGCTACCGGTCTACCTGTTGTAGTTGGGGATTCTGGCGGCGCAGTTGACGCAGTTATCGACGGAGAGACGGGGTATCTGGTTAACGGCAGAGATACCAATGAAATTGCTGGTCGCATTTCATATTTGTTAAACAATCCTGATTTAGCTAGAAGTATGGGAGAAGCTGGACGCAATTGGGTTACTAGCGAGTGGACTTGGGATCAAAAGTTTAAGAAATTGGATGGGTTACTTTCTGGCCAGGATTTTTCTGACTAATTACTTGGATGTTTTTCCAGACAAGTGCGGTTGCCCAGATCAAGGTAAGAATTCGGATCGTATGCGCACCCACGGCTAACACGCCACCTTGCTGCAGGTTGACGTACCACCATGGGTAAATGATTTGCCCGATTCCAGCGCTCATGAAAATTAAGGTCGCGATTTTTCGAAAGTTTACTTGGGGACTAAATGCGCAGACTGCGAGTAATCCAAAAATCCAAACCATATATTGTGGGGACAAAACCCGGCTAGTAACAATAGAAACCAGAATTGCCAACAAGGCCACATCCGCCGGATTGGCATCGTGAAGTCGTCCAGAGACTTTCCAATAGAAAAGCACGCCGAGTAATGAAAGGCCAATCAGTGTGATGACAAGTGAAACCACTTGGGTTCCGGAGGCAACGACTTCGATGGCGCCAAATTGAAACGCTGAAGTTACGGTACTGGGGCCAGCGTTCCAAATTTGATAGGGAAGGGCGCCGACAGATTCAATTTGTAATCCGCGAGATCGTTGACCGCCAATGAATGAAAAGCTGTCGTCCCACCAAAGACTCAACAGCAAACTTCCGAGAACAAATGTGGCGGTGAACCATGCGATCACTCTTACAGCTGAGCCTTTTGGTGTCGCGAGCAATAACAACAATGGCCAGACCTTAAGCAAAGCCCCAACAGCTATCGCAATTCCAAATCTTCGCGCTTGACCGACATAAAGTAGGGCAACTACTGCAGCCAGAGTTACGAATACATCGAAGCGACCCAAGATGATTGGTCCCATTACAATTGGTGCGATCACCCAGATCGTTGCTGGCTTTGAATTTGCTTGCTGCCGCCCACGCTGCGTTAGCAACGCAAAAATCGCGAGGTCTGCGGTAGTCGCTAAGAATACAAATCCAACTGTGTTACCAGCAATCAAGTATCCGGCGAGAAAAACAACAGCGGCAAGCGGTGGGTATTGCCACATTGGATCGTTGATAGGGAAGTGCAGGTCGGCAATGTTTCCGGCCCACCAGTCATACAAGCGGACATCACTAAATAAAAATTCAGATCCTGGATAAAAAATTACGCCAAATCCAGAAAGTAAAACCCAGACTCTTGTTAGCGCCCAACCCAAGATCAAGGGCATTACTCGCATTGTTATCCGATCTTGGTTACAACTTGGGTGTGTTAAACGCAAGTGCTATTAGGTGTACAAACCTTCAATGTCAGAAGCAAAATCCTGCACAATCAAATGTCTGCGAATACTCATCTTAGGAGTCAGGTAACCATTATCGATAGTTAAGTCTTCAGGCAGAATCACAAACTTCTTAATTGCTTCGGAATTCGATACCGCTTCATTGGCAGCATTTACCGCCTTCTGAACTAGCCCGCGAACATCGGTATTTTCTAGCAGTTCAGCCATTGGAGCAGGTTCAATATTGTTCGCTGCCAAAATCTGTGGCAGGGCATCTTGATCCAAGGTAATCAACGCACCAATGTAAGGCTTGTTGTCGCCAACTACAACACATTGGCTAATGATTGGATTTGCCCGAAGTCGGTCTTCAAGGACTGCTGGTGCGACATTCTTTCCACCAGCCGTCACAATAAGTTCTTTCTTTCGTCCGGTGATCCGCAGGTATCCTTCACCGTCAAGTTCGCCAATGTCACCAGTTCTGAACCAGCCATCGGTAGTCATGGCTTCAGCAGTGGCTGCTTCGTTATTCCAGTAACCTGCAAATACGTGAGGCCCTTTAAGGAGAACTTCGCCATCTGATTCGATCCGAACGCCGGTGCCTGGAAGTGGGCGACCAACTGAACCAATCTTTAACGCTGAAGGTAAATTCAAAGTACTTCCGGCAGTAGTTTCAGTTAGCCCATAACCTTCAAGAATTATGAGTCCGATACCTCGATAGAAGTGTCCCAATCTGGATCCCAGAGCCGCACCACCAGAAATTGCGTGAGTTACTCGACCGCCCATGGCATGGCGCAATTTTGAATAAACCAGCTTGTCAAACAAACCATGTTTGATTGCCAATAACTTTGAAGCATGGCCGTGATCTAAGGCTTCACTGTAGGCGATTGCAGTTGCAGCAGCTCGATCGAATATCTTGCCCTTGATAGGGCTAGCTTCATGTGCTTTGGCAGCTGAGCCATTGAATACTTTTTCAAATACTCGAGGTACGGCCAATAGAAATGTTGGCTTGAATGTTCCTAGGTCCCTTAAAAGAGAAGCAGGATTTGGGCAGTGACCAATAGTTACTTCACCACGTAACATCGCAACTTGAATTAAGCGCCCAAAAACGTGGGCGAGTGGCAAGAAAATTAGGGTGGAGGCTTCCGGTACATCGAAGACTTCAGGTACCGCTTTGACCAAGGTATCAACTTCAGCGATCAAGTTGCCATGCGTAACAATGCATCCCTTCGGCCTACCAGTTGTGCCAGAGGTGTAAATCAAAGTTGCCGGGTCATTAGGACCTGCAGCTTTTCTGCGGGATTCCAAATCTGAATCAGATACTCCGGCACCTTTGTTAGCCAATTCCGCCAACACATTGTCGCCAAAAATGTAGGAACGATTCATGTGCGGAACTTTGCTAGCGATCGGCGTAAATGCATGTGTGGTTCGCTGGGCCTCAAAGAAGGTTGCAACCACATGTGAATCTGAGACGATCCATTCGACCTGCTCGGGTGAGGAAGTTTCGTAGATAGGCACTGTCACGCATCCGGCATACCAAATTGCGTAATCTGCAACAGTCCACTCGTAACGGGTGCGCGACAAAATTGCGATTCGGTCTCCAGGCTGCAGACCCTCGGCAATCAAACCTTTGGCAACACTTCGAACTTGATCTCGAAATTGTGCTGCAGTGATAGTTGTCCAATCGTCATCATTTTGAATCGACACAGATGGGAAATTTGGATTTCGGACAAATAGGTCTTCGATTTGATCAGTTACATTCCCAGCAGAAACTGGCGGGATATTTGCCACTACAGATAACTCGCGCAACTTGGCACCTCTCGATAAAAAGCCTTAAGAGAGGGTAACCCAGGAATTCAAAATCTGGTTGTGAAAACCATAAATGTGTCGCATTGCCAGGTCAGTAATTGCTGATAGGGCCTTCGTTGGCTACCGTAAGGGTTGTGTCTGAACGCGATAGCTTTTATAAGTTTCTCAAGAAGGTTGCCATTGGCCCGGCAGTCGAAGTGGCGTTTCACCCATGGGTAGAGGGACTTGAAAACATTCCCGAGACTGGCCCGGCAATTCTGGCGAGTAACCACTTATCGTTTTCTGATTCAATCTTTTTACCGATTGCAGTTCCGCGAAAAATCACATTTTTAGCGAAGAGTGAATACTTCGAAGGGCCTGGTATTAGGGGCAAAGCCACGGCTGCGTTTTTCCGAGGGGCCGGTCAGGTGCCCGTGGATCGAACTGGCGGCAACGCAGGCACGGCTGCGATAAGCACAGGAGTGCGACTACTTAACGAAGGCCACCTTCTCGGAATCTATCCAGAAGGTACGCGATCTTCTGATGGACGGCTTTACCGAGGTAAGACTGGTGTGGCACGCATGGCACTTGAAGCTCAAGTATCAGTTATTCCGGTTGCAATGATCAACACTGAAATGGTTCAACCGATTGGAAAGTCGCGACCGAACTTTGGTGTTGAAGTTGGAATTCGAATTGGTGAGCCACTTGATTTCTCTCGCTACTACGGCATGGAAGACGATCGTTTCGTTTTACGTTCCCTAACTGACGAAATCATGTATCGAATCATGGACTTATCTGGACAAGAATATGTTGATAAGTATGCATCGCGTTCAAAGCGCACTGCAGATTAGAACTGCAGATTAGAACTGCAGATTAGAACTGCAGATTAAAAGTCATTTAACTCTTAATGTTTGGAAGTTAAACCTTTTGGTTGCGCGATGTCACGCAACAAGTCGTTAAACCATGAAGTTTCGGTATTAAATGGCTTGGCACCAGCTACTCGCTCGAATTCGCAAGCCCGAATCACATTGTCACTGTCTTCGTCCTGACCAACTAACCCACTAATTCCAGCAAGCGCAGACTGCACTGCAACAACAGCACACTCTTTGATAAGTTTTCTGTCTTTTGCGTTTGCCGGAGCTGAACGTGAGTAGTAGCCACTCTTTTGAACTAAGACTTTTTCAGCGCCGATCATAGGAGCGAACTGATCAGCAAACCAGGCACCAGGATTAATCTTGTCGATCTTCACATGGCCAAAAGGATCCACGGGAATTTCTTCACCACGATTTTTCATTTCCGCAACTATGGAATCAACGCCAGCACCTTCAGACAGAAAAATATTTACATTTCCAACATCTTGCATAACCGTACTTAAACGATGAGCTTCTGCCTCTAGGTCGATTTCTAATTCTGGAACGTAGACGGCGTGTACTTCACGATTTTGTCGGGCCACACCAAGTTCTGGGATCCAATTCATCTCATCAAGCAAATTGCGGTAGGCGACAGCAGTTGCGGCGGTCAGCCAGCCACAATGTCTACCCATAACTTCATGAACAATTAACATCTTGGGGTTCGAGCTATGTTCGGAAACTATGTTGCTGAAATGATGGGCGCCCTCATCAGCAGCGGTATGGGCACCAAGCGATTGAGCAATTGGGTAAACATCGTTGTCAATAGTTTTTGGTAACCCAACGACGCCAAGTCCGTAGTTGTTCTTTGCTAAGAAAGTTGCAAGGTCAGCAGCGGCGGTGTTTGTGTCGTCTCCACCGATGGTGTGCAGCACATCCACCCCGTCAGCGATCAATTGATCAGCTGCAACTTGCTGTGGGTCCTGGCCGGAAGCCACTAAGCCACGCTTAACGCAGTCCTCAACATTGGTGAGTTTGACTCTTGAGTTACCAATTGGGCTGCCGCCAAATGCCTGTAAAAGGTGGGCTTGGCTGCGAATTGCCGGGGTAATAGTTATCGAATCTCCAAGAAGTAAGCCGCGGTAGCCATTGCGATAGGCAATTATTTCTACCTCGGGCGCAACTCGTGAATATTCCTCAATAAGTGCACCAACTGCAGAAGATAAACACGGCGCGAGGCCACCTGCGGTGAGTAGTGCGACTTTTTTGATCGGCATAACGCAATTCTAGTCGCGGGCAGGTTGCTAAATGGGATTTGCAGATTTAGTGAACCACGATAATCGCCACTAATCTAGGGGATGTGAGTGAGATTTCTTGGCCCAATCTGCCAGCAGCCCAGCAACCCGTATGGCCATCTGCTGCAGCGTTAACGCAGGCCCAAGAAATTTTGGCTGGATTGCCACCACTGGTTTTTGCTGGCGAGTGTGATGAACTCAAATCCAAGCTTGCTGCGGCAGCAAATGGTGACGCTTTTGTTTTGATGGGTGGCGATTGCGCCGAGACGTTTGCTGCAAATACCGCAGACTCAATCCGGGCCCGGTTGAAAACCGTACTTCAGATGGCAATTGTTTTAACTTATGGCGCTTCGATGCCAGTAGTAAAGATCGGCCGGATCGCAGGTCAATATGGCAAGCCAAGAAGTTCTTCCGAGGAAGTTATTGATGGCGTAAGTTTGCCGTCCTACCGTGGCGATGCAGTTAACGGTTTAGAGTTCACGCAAGAATCGCGCCAGCCAGACCCAATGCGACTAGTGCAGACCTACCACGCGAGTGCGGCTACTTTGAATTTAGTGCGCGCATTTACCCAAGGTGGATACGCAGATCTACGCCAAGTTCATTCCTGGAATCAAGATTTTGTGAGTGAATCAGCTCCAGGAAAGCGCTATGAAGAAATGGCTGAAGAGATTGATCGTGCGCTCTCATTCATGACTGCATGTGGCGCAGATCCTGAAGAGTTCAAGCGTGCGGACTTTTACGCCAGCCATGAAGCACTGCTACTTGATTACGAAAAGCCATTAACCCGCATTGATTCCAGAACTGGAAATCTCTATGACGTGTCAGGTCATTTTGTTTGGGTGGGTGAAAGAACTCGCGAACTTGATGGGGCACACATTGACTTTGTATCTAAAATCAAGAACCCAATTGGAGTAAAGATCGGCCCTAAGACAACAGAAGCCGATATTTTGGGACTTCTTGAAAAGTTGAATCCGGAAAAGATTCCAGGCCGACTAATGTTCATTACTCGAATGGGCGCCGGCAACATCAGAGAAGTGTTGCCAAAGCTTGTTGCTGCCGTGCAAAAGACTGATCATCCTGTGTTGTGGGTATGCGATCCAATGCACGGAAATACCAAAGAAGCAGCCTCCGGTCACAAGACTCGCTTACTGGATGACGTGATTGACGAAGTACGTGGCTTCTTCGAAGTGCATAAGGCTTCAGGGACTCATCCGGGTGGAATTCATATTGAACTAACTGGCGATGATGTTACTGAGTGCTTAGGTGGCATTGGCGGCGTAAGTGAAACTGACTTGCCATTCAGATATGAAACTGCGTGCGATCCTCGACTTAATAGGATCCAAAGTCTTGATCTAGCGTTTCAAGTAGCAGACATGCTTCGGGCGCGAAACTAGTTTTCGTCACACAATTTCAATCGTAATAACAGAGCCTTTAGGCGCCTGGGATCCAGCAGCAGGCTTCTGCGAATAGACCTTGTTCAAAATCGCGACAGATAACTTATTTACTGCCTTTACTTGGAATCCAGCTGCTTGCAGAGTCGCAGTTGCGGTTGCAGCATCCATGCCAACCACATTGGGGACATCAACCAGAACTGGGCCCTTGCTGAGGGTTACCTTTATGACCGTTTCTTTGGGCACCAAGGTTCCAGGTAATGGATCCGTCGAAAGAATCGTCCCAGCAACGCTGTCATCGAAATTCTCCTGAATTGTTTCTGTAGTCAGGCCAAGTGCAGTCAAAGTTGTGGTCGCGTCCGTAATAAGGGTCCCAACGATGGGAGGCACTGCGACCGGCGCTGGTCCTTTGGACACCAAGAGAGTTACTGGAGTCTCGCGTTTAACTGAGGTGCCACCAACTGGGTTAGTGCCGACAACAATTCCAGTAGGTATCAATTCATCAAAAACTTCTCTGGTTCCCGAAACAGTTAAAGTCAACGCCTCAAGTGCCGAAGTTGCAGCACTTGGGTCTTGTCCAGATAGATCCGAAGGAATCAAATAACGTTCTTGACCTTTCGATACAAATAATTTGACCGAGGATCCTTTGCGAGCTTTCTCCCCGCTTACAGGTTCGGTACGAATGATAGATCCAACTGGAATGTCTTCTGAAAATTCTTGAACCTCTTCAACGCCAAGCCCCAGCGGAGCCACAATTACTGCTGCTTCTTCCACTGTCAGCGCTGTCACTGGTGGAACAACTTCGTAATTGCCAGCGAACTGATACCAAGCGCCACCACCAATTACAAGAGCCAGAATTAACAGCACTGGCACAATTCCACGACGTCGACTCCTAGGCACGGCAACGCTGTTGCTTACGCTGCCACCGCTACTTGAACTGCGCTGCTGAGGAGGAGTGGGGTTATGCGCAACACGATTCTCACCCCGCACCGGAGTCGGTATCACTTGAGTGCTTTGCAGCGATAGGGCAGTAGTTAATGCCTCAGCGCGAGGTACTGCCGAGATTGCCCTAATCACTGCTTCGCGAAACTCCCGGGCACTTTGAATCCGTTCGAGTGGAGACTTTCTAGTCGCAGCCAGTACTAAATGATCAACTGCTGGCGGCACATCTGGCTGGATAACACTTGGCGCCGAAACTTCGCTGTTTACATGTTGATAGGCCACTTCAAGTGGTGATCCGCCGGTAAATGGGACTAGGCCCGTAACCATTTCGTAAAGCAAGATGCCACACGAGTAGACATCTGATCTCTGGTCAACTGCAAGTTGCTGAACTTGCTCAGGGGACAAGTAAGCCATTGTGCCAAGCAGTACCGCACCTGTGGAATCGCTTACCGGGGTATCGCTGATGACTCGCGCTAATCCAAAATCTGTCACCTTGATATGACCATCGTTGGTTATCAACACATTTTCAGGCTTTATGTCTCGATGAACGAATCCTGCATCATGCGCGGAACTTAAACCAGAGAGAACCGAACTTATGATCTCTAAGGCGTGCGCGCTGGTAAATGGACCAGATTGCGCCATAACTTCGCGGATAGTGCGTCCTTGAACAAATTCCATAACGAGGAACGGGTATCCAGCACTGATTCCCTGGTCATGAACTGCAACCACATTCGGATGGGTTAGTGCAGCGGTAGCTCTGGCTTCTTGGGTAAAGCGCTCCACAAAATCTGGATCGTTGACCAGCACCCCACCGAGAACTTTTAGGGCGACAGTTCTGCCGAGGCGAAGATCGGTTCCGCGATATACGGTGGCCATACCACCACGGGCAATTAGCTCATCGACGCTATAGCGCTCTTCCAAAACTTTCCCAAGTAGCGGGTCTAGGTTTGGCGAATCGCTCACTGCTTCATTCTAGATGCCGACACGAAAACTCGTCTGCGCGCCACGACAGGGTAGATTTAGATTTGACCGAAAGAGAGCGCGATGTCGAAGTTTGCATATGTCAGCGTGCTCTTGGGCTGCCTTGCAGGCACCGCATGGTTGGAATTTTTCCTGAGAACCAAGGTCTATCGACGAACAATTAGATTGCTCCTAACGATTCTTCCGGTACTTATTGTTTTTGCGATCTGGGATGCCTATGCGATTGCACAAGGACACTGGACCTTTGATTCACGCTACGTAACTGGTGTCACCACAATTGCAAACATTCCGCTCGATGAAATTCTGTTCTTTATCGTGATTCCGATCTGCGCCATTTTGTCGTTCGAGGCAGTGCGAAGTGCGCGGGATTGGGCAGCAGGGGATGAGGATACGAAATGACGTATACCGAACTGGCATTTGCTGGTGTGTTGATCGTTGTATTGCTGGACTTATATGTTTTTAAGACAAAGCTTCTGCGACGTAGAGTTTTTTGGGTTTCATACTCGATCGTAATTTTCTTCCAGTTAGTAACAAATGGGATTTTGACTGGATTTGGAATTGTTGAGTACGACGGAAATGCGATCATCGGGTCAAGCACTCCAAAAGATTCGCCGCCGCCATTTATTGGAGATGGACGCCTAGTGTTTGCTCCGATAGAAGATCTGCTTTTTGGATTTTGTTTAGTAGTGCTGACTTTGATTATTTGGGTTTGGCTTGGCCGAATCGGCGTGCAACGAGAACCAAAGTCTGGTCCACCAAGAAAAAGCGTTGAACGACTACTGGGAACTAAATAGCACGCTTCCAAAGTTTGCGTGCTTGCCAGTAAGCGGGAACTGCGACTCGCAACCTTCGAGCTAGCGATACAGTAGCCCGCTTGGAAAATACTTCGTAGTCGATGGCTTCAACTGCATCGACAATCCCACAATAAAGAATCCGGGCAGTTTCGATGCATGGTTGCGCCGATTCTCCAAGCATTGCAATCCCAGCTCGCGAAGATTCTTCAAGTTGGCGAACCCTAGCGATTTGAAATTTTAATGCTGCCTTAATCTCTGGCGT
>JAIOWT010000023.1 GCA_021742025.1 Candidatus Nanopelagicales bacterium | reverse complement strand
GGTGGCGGATACATAATTTCCGCATTAGGACCTTTGACATTGGGATTTTTGCGAGACATTACCAATTCCTGGTCGGCCGCATTCGTTGCCTTAGGAATCGCATTATTGGTGCAACTGATCTCTGGCGTAATAATCTCACGGCCAGTTTTAATTACTGAACAGTAATGAAACAATGAGGTGTGCCAAATCGCCTTGCAGATTCAACTTCGCCGTACCTATTGCAACATGCCGACAATCCAGTTGATTGGTATCCCTGGTCTGAAGAGGCATTTGAACTAGCTAGAACCAGAGACGTCCCGATTTTTCTGAGCGTTGGTTACAGTGCATGTCATTGGTGTCATGTAATGGCACATGAAAGTTTTGAAAACCCGTCAGTTGCAGCATTGATGAATGAGTATTTCGTAAACATCAAAGTAGATCGGGAAGAACTACCAGCAGTTGATTCGCTTTACATGGAAGCAACCCAGGCAATGACAGGACATGGTGGTTGGCCAAATTCAGTTTGGCTAGATCATGATCGACGACCTTGGTATGCCGGAACATATTTTCCACCTCGACCTTCACATGGAATGCCATCATTCACCCAGGTTCTATTAGCGCTTAACGACACCTGGACTAGTGAACGAGAGAGAGTTAGAGATTCCTCGGCTCGAATTATGGAGCACATTGGATCCCGAAACGAACTTATTGTTAAGTCCAAATCAGATTTCACTAAAGAAGAAGTTGTCAGTGCGGTAACTTCTGGAATTGATTCCTTGGCGTCTGCATTTGATCCGATTAATGGGGGATTCGGTGATGCGCCGAAGTTTCCACCATCGCTAGCGCTGGAGTTTCTGCTGAGAAATGAAGCACTGCGAAGAATAAACGACGACGAACCTGATTTCCGCATTATGAAAATGATCGAACAAACTTGCAATGCCATGGCTCGTGGTGGCATGTACGACCAACTAGGTGGCGGGTTTGCTCGATACAGCGTGGACTCGACTTGGACGGTTCCGCACTTTGAAAAGATGCTCTATGACAATGCCCAACTGCTTTCAATTTACGCGCATCTATACCGACTAACAGGTGACGAACAAGCACTACGCATAACGACTGAAACTGCTGAATTCTTGATGCGCGAAATGCAAACCCCTGAAGGTGGCTTTGCGGCAGCACTTGATGCCGACAGTACCGACGAGGAGACCGGGCATTCTGAAGAAGGGGCGTTCTATGCCTGGACGCCAAACCAGATCACGGAAGTGCTCGGCGCAGCAGATGCAGAATGGGTAATGCAGTTATGCCACGTAACGCTAGATGGCACATTTGAACACGGTAAGTCAGTACTAACGCTTCATCAAGATCCCGATGACTGGGATAGATGGCGAAACCTGCGCGCAAAACTTTTGCTAGCTAGAGAAACTAGACCGCGACCGGGCAGAGACGACAAAATAGTCGCGAGCTGGAATGGCCTTGCAATTCGAGCGCTAGTTGATGCTGGCAGTGTTTGTAACCGAACAGACTGGATAGATTGCGCCACCCGTGCTGGTGACTTATTGGTTAGTAAACATCTAGGAGCTGACCCCTTGCACCCCGGCAGATTAGTAAGAGTTTCGCGCGATGGTAAAGCGGGACTGCATGCCCTCGGTGTTCTGGAAGACCAAGCACTTGTTGCGAGTGCATTTCTAGCTTTAGCGCAGGCTAATGGAGACGATGCTTGGCGGGAGTTGGCAGGAACATTACTAACTGACATCAAAGATCATTTTCAACAAGGTTCAGGATTAACAGATACTGCAAACGATGTTGAGCCTGTGGCTAAAGATGTCGCAGCTAGGCAAGTTGATCCAACTGACAATGTGACGCCATCGGGTTGGGCGGCCACAATCGATGCAGCATTGACTTACGCTGCGCTTTCGGGAGATACCGAGATGCGCACTTGGGCTGAAAAATTCATTCCAGCTTTGATTCCATTAGTTGCAACCCATACTCGGTTTGCTGGCTGGGGAAGTGCCATGTTCGTTACCTGGCTTGATGGCCCACGTGAAGTGGCAGTTTCTGATTCAGGTGATTCTGAATTCCGAGAAATCGTGACGCGCGGAACTGCGCCTGGAATGGTTTATTCCTGGGGCTTAGATCAACCGCTATTACAGAATCGAAATGCAATTGATGGACAAGCGACTGCGTATGTATGTCGGGAATTTGTTTGTGATGCGCCAACAACTGATTTGAATGTTTTGAAAAAATCAATCGGAGTTGTTAACTAGATACCAAAGCGTCGATTACGCGCGGCATATGAGCGAACTGCACGCAAGAAATCAATTTGGCGAAAGTTTGGCCAGTAGGCTTCGCAGAAATAAAACTCAGAGTGCGCACTTTGCCACAATAAAAACCCACTCAGCCTCTGTTCTCCCGAAGTTCTAATGACCAAGTCAGGGTCAGGCTGGCCTTTGGTGTAAAGATGGGCGGCAATATGTTCGATCTCAATTTTGGCAGCGACTTCTTCCAGTGACTTTCCGGCGACTGACTCTTCAATCAATAAAGACCTAACTGCATCTACTACTTCTTGGCGGCCACCATATCCAATTGCCACATTGACCAGCATTCCAGGAACATTTTGCGTGGCATCTTTGGTTTTATTAAGCAAGTCTTTGGTTCGTTCCGGAAGAAGTTCAAGAGCTCCAACTGGATGGATTTGCCATCGACCTTGAGTACCTAAAGAAGTAACTGTGTCTTCGATAATTTCTAACAAGGCATCTAACTCTGAGGGTTCGCGAAGCAAGTTGTCAGTAGAAAGTAGCCAAAGAGTTACGACCTCTACTCCTAACTCCTCGCACCAGCCAAGGAACTCGGTAATCTTTTCGCCACCTGCTCGATGTCCATGAGCGGTTGAAGAACCCATCTCGGCAGCCCAACGTCGGTTGCCATCCAAAATCACACCCACGTGAGCTGGAAGTTGATCTTGCGGAAGTGAGGAAGTTAGTCGATGACCATAAAGGTCATATGCAATGTCTCCGAAGAGAGTGCTAATTCTTCCCATGCGCCCTAGGTTAGTAGATCGCTAAACCTGCCTAGGCATTCCCGTAATTGTTCAGAAATTCACCCATTAGCAACTCTTTAATACGGCGTGTCTGTCCAACCAAAATCACCAGTCCCAATACCGTCATTCTTATCGGGAAATTCCGATCCTTCCCAAGGATAAATCTGAAAATCTGGGGTGAGCTCGTGACCAAATCGAACACTCAAAAGCGCACGTACGTATTGGATACCAGCGTCTTGCTTTCTGACCCGAGTGCCCTATTTCGATTTGAAGAACATGAAGTCGTTATTCCGGTCGTAGTAATTACCGAACTGGAAGCCAAGCGAACCCATCCTGAATTGGGCTATTTTGCACGCTCTGCATTGCGCAGCTTAGATGATCTGCGAATCAAACACGGTCGCCTTGATGCTCCACTGCCACTTGGTAACGATGGCGGGGTACTTAGAGTTGAACTAAATCACACTAATCCCGATGTCTTGCCGGCTGGATTTCGGCTAGGGGATAACGACACCAGAATTCTTTCGGTTGCTATGAATCTTTCTGCCGAAGGTTGCGACGTTGTATTAGTCAGTAAAGATTTGCCACTTCGAGTCAAGGCTTCTGCAGTTGGTCTAGAAGCTCAGGAGTATCGCGCTGAAATCGTGCCATCAAGTGGCTGGACTGGCATGGCAGAAGTAACCGTAAGTTCCTCAGAAATCGATGCGTTGTACAGCGATGACATCATCGATCATGAAAGCGCTCGAGAAAATCCTTGCCACACCGGAATCGTTTTATCAAGTGACCGCGGTAGCGCCTTAGCTAGAGTCACTCCAGACAAGCGATTGCAGTTAATCCGCGGTGACCGCGAAGCCTTTGGCCTGCACGGCAGAAGTGCAGAACAGCGAATTGCGTTGGATTTGTTACTTGACTCTGACATTGGAATTGTTTCCCTCGGCGGAAGGGCCGGAACCGGAAAGAGCGCCTTGGCACTTTGTGCTGGCTTAGAAGCGGTCATGGAACGCCAGCAGCACCGCAAGGTAGTGATTTTTCGCCCACTTTATGCGGTTGGTGGTCAAGAACTCGGCTACTTACCTGGCAGTGAAAATGAGAAAATGTCGCCCTGGGCGCAGGCAGTCTTTGACACTTTGTCCGCAGTGACCTCTGGTGACGTTATCGATGAAATTCTAGAACGTGGAATGTTAGAAGTTCTTCCGTTAACTCACATTCGTGGGCGTTCTTTGCATGACACTTTTGTAATTGTCGATGAAGCTCAGTCACTTGAGCGAAATGTTTTATTGACGGTGCTTTCGCGCATTGGCAAAGATAGCCGAGTTGTTTTGACTCACGATGTTGCGCAACGCGACAATCTACGCGTTGGTAGACACGATGGCGTTGTCGCAGTTGTTGAAAAGTTAAAGGGACATCCATTGTTTGCGCACGTGACTCTGAACAGATCAGAACGCTCACCAATTGCTGCTCTTGTTACAGATATGCTCGAAGACCTGCCTGCTTAGTAAGAAAATCATTTGTTACCATTGAAAGCATGATGGTTAAACGAATTTGGGCTTCAACGGCAATTGCTATCGGTGCTCAGTTAACCCTCGCGACGGTTGCTAGTCCCGTTAAAGCGGCAGTCATTCACGTTGCCGATGACCCAACTCGAGACTTGTCTAAGGCAGAACGTAAAAAGATTTCATTTGAAGTTTGGCTGAAGTCACCAACAACAAAATACTTGAAGAAAGTTGAGTCAAACAACAATTGCAAGTCAACGGGTGGAAATGGAAAATACCAAGGCACCTGGCAAGTAAATGCTGGATTTTGGCAATCGTATGGTGGCAAGAAATATGCACCTAAGGCCAGCCTGGCAACTTGCCGCGAACAAGACTTAGTGGCCTATAAAGGCTGGCTAGCTAGAGGCTGGAGCCCATGGCCGCCAGCAAAAAGATTTAAGCCTTAACTGGAAGTTACTTAGGCGAACCAATTGGGATGTTTAAGGCAATTGGACGCAAGGTTTCGGCAAAAAAATCATTTCCCTTATCGTCCACCACTACGAATGCAGGGAAGTTTTCGACCTCAATTTTCCAAACCGCTTCCATCCCCATTTCAGGGAAATCAAGAACTTCAACTTTCTTGATGTTGTCTTTAGCGAGTCGAGCAGCTGGACCGCCAATTGAACCTAAATAGAAGCCGCCATTTTCCTGGCAAGCCTTAGTCACTGCGTCACTACGGTTACCTTTTGCCAACATGACAAATGATCCGCCTGCTTTTTGAAACCGGTCAACGTAAGCATCCATGCGACCTGCAGTAGTTGGCCCAAAGGATCCCGAGGCATAACCTTGCGGTGTTTTCGCTGGGCCTGCATAGTAAACCGCATGGTCTTTGAAGTACTGCGGCATTTCTTCGCCACGATCAATCATTTCCAAAATCTTGGCATGCGCTAAGTCACGCGCCACAATCAGAGGACCAGTTAGCGAAACTCGAGTCTTAACGGAAAGCTTTGACAACGTTTCGCGGATCTCGGACATCGGACGAGTTAAGTCAATGTTTATGACGTTGTCGTCGAGGTGCTCATCAGTAATCTCAGGCAAGAACTGAGCCGGGTCAGTTTCTAATTTTTCAATGTATGCACCAGTAGCATCGATCTTTACAAGTGCTTGTCGGTCAGCTGAGCAAGAAACTGCAATTGCAATTGGGCAAGAGGCTCCATGTCGAGGTAATCGAATTACGCGAACGTCATGGCAGAAATACTTACCGCCAAATTGTGCGCCAATTCCAAAGTTTTGAGTGAGCTTGAGAATCTCGGCTTCCATCTCAAGATCTCGATAGCCGTTGCCATCAGGGCCACCTTCAGTTGGCAGCGAATCTAAATACTTTGTGCTGGCAAGCTTTGAAACCTTCAACGCATATTCAGCGCTTGTGCCACCAACGACTATCGCCAAGTGATACGGCGGGCAGGCTGAGGTTCCGATAAGGCGTAATTTCTCATCCATAAACCGCAGGAAACTTTCTTGGTTCAGTACTGCTTTAGTCTCCTGATAGAGGTAACTCTTGTTCGCACTACCGCCACCTTTAGCAATGAACAACATTTCATAAGAGTTTTCATGACCTGGTTTGGTGTCTGAATAGATCTCGATCTGAGCTGGCAAGTTATCGCCGGTGTTTTTTTCGTCCCACATGTTCAGTGGGGAAAGTTGTGAGTAACGAAGATTCAATTTCTGGTACGCGTCATAGATTCCGCGACTAAGTGCAACTTCGTCGGGACCATCAGTAAGAATTTGTGATCCTCGTTTGGCAGAAACAATTGCGGTTCCAGTGTCTTGGCACATTGGCAAAATGCCACCCGCAGCGATGTTGGCATTCTTCATTAAATCAATTGCGACGAACCTGTCGTTTGGCGAAGCAGTTGGATCATCGATGATTTTCTTTAATTGCTCAAGATGGCTAGTTCTCAGATAGTGCGAAATATCGTGAATGGCTTCGTAAGCGACTTTTTCTAACACGCTGTTGTCAATGTTAAGAAATGTGCGCCCACCGACCGAAGTGGTAGTTATTCCCTCAGTGGTAACCAAGCGGTACTCAGGGTCATTTTGCGCAAGAGGCAGGATTTCGGTGTAGTTAAACGAGCTCATATAGTTAGCCTAATCCGTTTTCATGCGGCCAACCGGTGGGACCGCGCAAGAGCGAACTTGGGATAAAGCAGGCAAAATAGAGTCATGGCTAACAAAAAACCAAGAGGACGCGAAACCGCTTGGGACATGGTGCTGTCAATGAGTGCCGTGATTGCAACCGTTGGCGTAATCATGTTGTTGGCTTGGCGACCACAAGAAGAAGTAAAGCAACAAGCAGATTACGAAACTGCTGTTGCCAGTGCGGTGATCGCACAAACCTGGCCAATTTCTATTCCAGAAACTGTGCCAGCTGGATATCAAGCAACTAGTGCGCGACTAGAGCCAGAGTCTTACGGCGAGTTTGGTGATATCCGCTGGATTTTGGGATTTCAAACAAGTGCTGGGGAATATGTCTCGCTTTGGCAAAGTGATGGACCGGTAAGAACGGTAGTTTCAGCAGCGACTAACAATGCGCCTTGCGAAGCCACACAGTCCATCAATGGGGCGACTTGGCAGAAGTGCGAGATTGCTCAGCCATTAACACGAGCATTTGTGAAGACTGAAGGTGATGTGACATCCATCGTCTCTGGAACTGCGCAGTGGGATGAGTTATTGCAGTTCGCCGAATCATTAGTTCTAGCGAAACCATAGAATCTAAACATGGCTAAAGATCAATCTTCGGAAATCTCCTACGAGGCAGCAAAATCGCAATTAGACGAAATTGTTACTCGCCTTGAAGACAAAGACCTTCCACTTGATGACATGGTCACCTTGTGGGAGCAAGGCGAAAAACTTGCTGCCATATGCGAAGAGCGACTTGCAGGCGCGAAAGCCAGGCTCGAAGCGTTACGCCCAAGCCAGCCAGACGAAGATTAGTTTTCCTCAACTCGAGTTACTAAGTCACCTTCGGCAAATTTAATTTGCACCACGTCGCCGGCTTTTAGGTTGGACGCATTTTTTACAATCTTGTTGTTTGAGTCTCGAACAATTGAAAATCCACGCTCGAGAGTTCCTTGTGGCGACAGTGCGCGCAAAGTTGCCCTGGAGCCATTCAAGTGTGCGCTCTCAAGCTCGATAAAGTTTTCAACTCTCGTATGCATTGCCGAACGCAATCCAGTGTTTTCACTGAGGCGTTGTGAAATTAATGTCGCGGGTGTTGCAAGAGCAGGTCGACTTCGGGTGAGTGCAAGTTGTTGTTCAAGTCGAGTAATCCCAGTTGAAACTAAAGTTTGAAGTCTGGCACGAGCATTTCTAAGATCAGATATTTCTTGCAATACATCTGGAACAATTTTGCGTGCCGCATCAGTTGGAGTCGATGCGCGGTAATCTGCAACGTAATCAATTAGTGGTCTATCTTCTTCGTGGCCAATTGCAGCAACTACAGGAGTATCGATTCCAGCTACGACGCGAATCAATGACTCATCACTAAATGGCAATAAGTCTTCAAAAGCACCACCACCACGGGCAATAACAATCACATCGATATCAGAAATTGCATCGAGTTCGGTTAACGCAGCACTTACTTGTCGAACACAGTTAACTCCTTGAACCGCAACTTCACGTACTTCAAATTGAACGTCTGGCCAGCGCCGTTTGGCATTCTCTATCACGTCATGCATGGCATCGCTTGCTTGGCCACAAATCAAACCAATGCGTCTTGGCAAAAATGGTAAGGGCTTTTTTCGATCTTCATTAAACAGACCCTCAGCCGCCAATAGATTACGCAAAGCTTCAAGCCTCGCCATAAGTTCACCGATGCCAACTGCACGCATTTGCAAAACCTTGAACTGCAAGGATCCACGTTTAGCCCACCAGTCAGCCTTGACTTGAACTAAGACGCGACTGCCTTGCTCGACAGTGGTTGCCAGGGAATCCATAACTCCAGAAGCCACATAAAGTGATAATGAAACATCACGATCGGTATCGCGCAGAGACAGATAAGTTAACCCTTTTCTTGGGTTAACTTCGGCAAGTTGGCCCTCAATCCAAATTGTTCCAAGCCGGCCAATGTATTCGCCGATCATTGTGCTTACTGAATGAACTGCCAGTGGGGACTCAGGATCGAGGCCGGGCTTGCCTGGTTCTGTCTGGTCCATGGATCTATTGTGCCGAATGCCAGAAAGCGCGAAAGGGAGGCGCGGGCTTACGATAGGACAGTGAGCGAAACAACAAAAAAAGTCCTGTTGGCAAAGCCTCGCGGCTACTGTGCCGGTGTCGACCGAGCAGTCGTAACTGTTGAGAAGGCTTTGGCGGTGCATGGCGCCCCGATATACGTCCGCAAGGAAATCGTTCACAACAAGTACGTGGTTACAGAGCTTGAAGCCAAGGGCGCAATTTTTGTAAATGAAACAGATGAAGTTCCAGAAGGAGCAACAGTTGTCTTCAGCGCTCATGGCGTATCACCTGCTGTTCACGACGAAGCAGCACAACGGAATCTAAAAACCATTGACGCTACTTGCCCATTGGTAACAAAAGTTCACTCGGAAGCGCGACGTTTCGCATCCGATGACTACCAAATTCTCTTCATTGGACACGAAGGACATGAAGAAGTTGAAGGCACCATGGGTGAGGCGCCAGCTAACATGACGCTAGTTGACGGTCCGGCGCATGTCCAAGATATTGAGATCGACCCAACCCGACCAGTTGCTTGGCTTTCTCAAACAACGCTTTCTGTTGATGAAACTCTTGAAACCGTAGACCTATTGCGAGCTAAGTTTCCAAATCTATTGGATCCACCAAGTGATGACATTTGCTATGCCACTCAGAATCGGCAAAAAGCTGTCAAAGAAATTTCGATGGCTTGTGACGTAATGCTTGTCGTGGGTTCAGCAAATTCATCTAACACCGTTCGTTTAGTTGATGTCGCCCTTGAGGCGGGTGCTAGAGCTGCATACCGTGTCGATTTCGCCAAGGAAATCGACGAAGCTTGGTTAGACGGAGCGCAAACCGTAGGGCTAACCAGTGGCGCTTCAGTTCCAGAAATTTTAGTTAACGGTGTTTTGACTTGGTTAGCAGAGCGTGGCTACACAGATGTTGAAGAAGTAGAGACGATTGAAGAACACTTGATTTTCGCTTTGCCACCAGAGTTGCGACGCGACATCAAAGCTTCCGGCCGCGCCTAAAGATAGCAACGCTTGCACTTAATGCGGTAGCACCCAAGATCCACCAAGCGTGCATCGCAAGTCCATAAGCCAGATGTAAAACTTGTTCGCGCATAAATGATCCGCCGCGCATTGGAGCCAGTTGGCCAGAAGTTAGCAGGGCAATCAGCCAAGCGATTGGTACAACCCAAACTGCTGCTTGGTAATCGGTAACTCGAACCTTGAGCGCGCCAATAAGTCCGATGATCACAAGACCGATATTCGATACCATTCCAATTTCACCAGTGATCAGAATGTCCAGAGCCATCACAATTACCATTGCGACGCTCGTCAGAATAATGACGCCTTGATAGGTCCAACCTTTTTGTGCTGAATCGGCCGCTACTGGCTCAGTCATCATGTTTGCCATGGATTAAACGTATCGGGTCAAGGCCGAGTCTGTAAGAAGGTGAATCTACGGCTACGCTTATGTGCCGTGGCCCTAACTATTGGAATCGTCGGATTACCCAACGTCGGAAAGTCGACTTTGTTCAATGCCTTGACGAAAAACAACGTCTTGGCAGCGAACTATCCGTTTGCCACAATCGAGCCGAATACTGGAGTTGTCGAAGTTCCTGATGCTCGCCTTCCGGTCCTGGCTCAAATCTTTAGCTCTGAACGAATCTTGCCTGCGACCGTTACGTTTGTTGACATTGCAGGAATTGTTCGTGGTGCAAGTGAAGGCGAAGGGCTTGGAAACAAGTTCTTGGCAAACATTCGCGAGTCAGAAGCGATTTGTCAGGTTATTCGCGCTTTCAAAGATCCAGATGTTGTTCACGTTGACGGCGCTATTTCGCCGAAAGATGATATCGAAACAATTAACACGGAATTGATTCTGGCTGATATGCAAACGCTAGAAAAAGCAATGCCGCGTCTACTTAAAGAATCACGCTTAGATAAATCAAAAGCAGAGTCTTTAGCTACCGCGGAAAAAGCGGTAGAGATTTTGAACTCAGGAAAAACTATTTTTGAATCAGGTCTTGATTATGAACCGATTCGCGAACTGTTTCTATTGACTGCAAAACCTTTTCTTTACGTCTTTAACTTAGATGAAGAAGAATTGACTGACGAGAGTTTGAAAAAAGAACTAAGTGCTCTAGTTGCACCAGTTGAAGCAGTCTTTATGAATGCAAAACTTGAAGCGGAACTAGGTGAGCTACCAGAAGACGAAGCACTAGAACTTTTGCAGTCGGTAGGTCAGCAAGAGAGCGGTATTGCAATCTTGTCTCGAGTTGGATTTAAAACGCTAGGCCTACAAACTTACTTAACAGCTGGTCCAAAAGAATCCCGTGCTTGGACGATTCCAGTTGGTGCTACGGCTCCGGAAGCTGCTGGAGTTATTCATACAGATTTTCAAAAGGGATTTATCAAAGCCGAGATCGTTGCGTTTGATGATTTAGTTTCTGCTGGGTCAGTAGCAGAAGCAAAGTCAAAAGGAAAAGTTCGGATGGAAGGCAAAGAGTACGTGATGTCCGATGGAGATGTTGTTGAATTCAGATTCAACGTTTAGTTGAATCTGAATTCAACATTAAACACGGTTGAATTTCTTTAGGTGCCAACGTTTAGTTGAATTTCTCAAGGATCCAAGACACATAAGGGCCGGACCTGCTTGGTTTAGTAAGGCGATTTTTCTGAACTAGAATAAGGACAGTGACCCAATCTGCTGTCCGCAACGACCTTCGAAATGTTGCCATTATTGCCCACGTTGACCATGGAAAAACCACACTTGTAGATGCCATGCTTTGGCAATCCGGTGCTTTCCGCGCAAACCAA
>JAIOWT010000022.1 GCA_021742025.1 Candidatus Nanopelagicales bacterium | reverse complement strand
CATGCCAACATCAGGAATGATCAAGTGTCGGCTGTAGCGACGAACTTCATCAACGGTCAGCTCAGCGGCTGGTTCGACCAATGGGGGTAATGACATTTTGACTCCTGTGAACGTTATGTCTCTATCCAACCCTGTTTTTAGGATTCATGTTTCAACCCGATACAGCGTGGACAGTTATCGCAAAGATTTTGCGGAAAACTGGGGTCTGTGCGACACGATGCCCTGCAGCGTTTAACGTATAGGGCATGGATGAAGTCCCGTTTTTTAGCCAAACTCTAAAATCCCAAGATCCAGAATTTGGCGGTGTTCCTGTCTCATTGCAGTCTTCTCGTCGTACCCAAATCATGGTTTCTGGCCTCGAAGTTTTCGCTGAAAAGGGTTTTCACCTGGCGTCTATGGACGACATTGCTAAGCGTGCTGGCGTAAGCAAGCCGATTTTGTACCAGCACTTTTCTTCAAAAGAAGTCTTTTACCTTGGGGTACTGGATGAACGAGTCGATGTAATTGTGCAACAAATTTCTGATGCTATCGATAATGCAGTTGGAAACCGTAATCGACTAGAGGCGGCCATCGCTTGCTATTTCAAGTTAGTTGATGATGCTGATCAAGGATTCAGATTGATATTTGAATCCGACTTCACCATGAATCATGAAGTGCGGGCACGGGTTGAAGATGTGGTCGCCCAAGTGTCTCGAGTAGTTGGGGCTGAGGTCGCAAAGCAAACCGGAAAATCGCTCGGTGAAGCGAACATACTTGCTGGTGGTTTATGTGGAATGGCTCAAGCAGCAGCTTGGCGTTGGCTTCGATTAGGTAGACCTATAGCCATTGAAGATGCGATCTCTAAAACATTCGATCTTGCCTGGAACGGACTCAGTTCGGTTAACACAAAAGCGAGTTCGCCTGAGGCTGACGTTGTTCACCTAGAAAATCGCATCAGTTAACGTAGACTCGTACTTAACCGCAAAAAACTTTTGGAGAAACTGGCATGGAAATTCGAATTGGTATTCAGCACGTAAATCGTGAAGTTGTTCTCGAAAGTAACGAATCGTTAGCGGCAGTTCAAAAGTTGATTGATGCAGCACTAGCGAACGGTTCCCTGTTAACACTTACAGATGAAAAAGGCCGGACGGTAATTGTTCCTGGCGACAAGATTGCCTTCATCGAAATCGGTGCGCAAGCCTCAGGTCGCGTTGGTTTCGCGACTACTTCGTAAATTTATTGTTTGGGACGTATTAGGTTTAGCTAGCTAAACCTAACTGATTGCGCCTAATGCGCAATCAACATGAACACTGCGTTTATTTTGATGTTCTTTGCTTAGCTTGCTAAGCCAAACTGATTGCGCTTTTAAAGCGCAATCAAATGAATTCTGTATCTATTGGGATGTGTTAGGACGCGAGTCCTAACACATCCATTCTTTTTGCGTGACTGACAGTCAATCGATTAACCATTGCAGTTAAGTCAGTTGCCGACTTCGTTGTTTCACTTGATTGTGGTTGAAAGAAAAGTTCCTGTAGGGCTGGACGGGATCCAGCCACCAAAGTCGCTTGGCTGATCATTTCACCCATCAAGCGTCTACCCCACAAAGCCAAACGCCCAGCGATTTTTGGATCTTGCTCAATTGCGATGCGAATTCTTTCAACTGCGAAATCTGCGTGACCAACATCAGCTAAGACTTCTGCTACCAGCTTTGCAGTTTCGGCATCTAGATGCGAGGAAATCTCACGATAAAAATCATTTGCGATTCCGTCACCTACGTAGGCTTTCAGCAAACCTTCGAACCAGTCGCGCGGAGTTAACGTGTTGTGAAACTGATTCAATGCAGACACGAATGGTTGCATTGCTGCAATTGGATCTGAACCCAATGAAGTTAAGTGCGCTGAAATCTGTTCATAATGAGCAAACTCGGCGGCTGCCATTCGAGCAAGCGCAGCCTTGTCTTCTAAAGTCGGAGCTAAACTCGCATCCGCAGCAGTGCGCTCAAAGGCCACTAACTCGCCATATGCAAGGACGCCTAGAAGGTCAACAACGGCAGGACTAGTCACAACGCTTAAGGGTAGGCGATAAACAGGTACAATTAAAGCAGGCCACGAAAATGTACGTGTTTGCCGTATATCTACCAGGAGTTTTCGCATCGCTAGTTTTGCCGATCTCGGCGTTCCCCAAGACATCTGCTCGGCATTAGCCAGTAAGGGCATTGTCGATGCCTTTCCAATTCAAGAAATGACTTTGCCGCTTGCTATGTCAGGTCAAGACTTAATTGGCCAAGCTAAAACTGGCACCGGAAAAACCTTAGGCTTTGGAATTCCACTTCTTACCCAGGTAATCACGCCAACAAATCCCGAATGGGCTGAGTTCAAGAATGCTGGCAAACCACAAGGGCTTGTCATTGTTCCAACGCGTGAGTTGGCGATCCAAGTTGCAGACGATTTAGAAACTGCCGGCAAGAACATGGGTGCGCGCGTATTGAGTCTTTATGGTGGCAAGGCTTACGAGCCACAAGTTGAAGCCCTTAAAAACGGCGTAGAAGTTATTGCTGGAACTCCAGGTCGCTTGATCGACATGATTAAGCAAGGCCACTTAGATTTGAGTGCAATTAAAGTTTTAGTCTTAGACGAAGCTGACGAAATGTTGGACATGGGATTCTTGCCCGACGTCGAAATGCTAGTTAGCAAAACTCCAGCCACTCGCCAGACCATGTTGTTCTCGGCAACTATGCCCGGACAAATCGTTGCGTTGGCTCGTCGCTACATGACTCAGCCAACACACATTCGGGCATCTGATCCGACAAGTGATTCTTCAACAGTTGATGCCATCGAACAGCACGTATGGCGTTGTCACCAGATGGATAAGCCAGAGCTTGTTGCTCGCGTACTTCAGGCTGAAGGTCGTGGGCTAACCATGATTTTCTGTCGCACTAAGCGAGTAGCCGGAAACCTGGCAGAAGACCTTGCTAATCGTGGCTTCGCTTCTGCTGCGGTGCACGGTGATCTTGGTCAAGGCGCACGTGAACAAGCACTGCGCGCATTCCGAAGTGGAAAAGTTGACGTATTAGTTGCAACTGATGTTGCAGCTCGAGGCATTGACGTTGCTGACGTTACTCACGTAATTAACTACGAATGCCCTGATGATGAAAAGACCTACCTTCACCGTGTTGGCCGCACTGGTCGTGCGGGCGCCTCTGGTGTTGCGATCACACTTGTTGACTGGCAAGACATTAATCGTTGGCAAATGATTAATCGAATGCTTGGTATGGACTTCAATGATCCAATCGAAACTTATTCATCAAGTGATCACGTTTATGAAGGTCTTGGTATCCCAAAGGGAACAACTGGCGAACTGCCAGGTTCAGCTCGTACTCGCGAAGGTCTAGCTAGTGAAAAATTAGAAGATCTTGGTGAGACTGGTGCGAACAAGGGCCGACGTTCTGGATCTGGAAAACCACAGACTGGAAAGTCGGGATCCGCTAATCGATCAAGTGGTGGCAACAAGAGTTCCGCTACAAAGTCGCGCCCAGCTAGTTCCAGCAATGCAGCGGCAAAAGAAAGTGCTGAAAAAGCTCCAGCAAAAGACCGCGCCCCTCGGCAACGTAATCGAACTCGCGGCACCCAAAAAGACGCTTAACTAAAGGCTCTAACTTGAAGCCAAGTTTGCATTAACTTGCCTTCTAAATAGTCGTTAGCACTTTGCATACTCAATTCAGCAATTTCACTTGCCAAAACTGGCGTCCCAATCAGTAAATGAATTGTTGGCCTCCGGAAAACTTTTGAAAGTGCCTGCAGGATGCTTCGTTCTACCGATCCTGAACCTAACTTTCGGGTGTCGTGATGAGCAATCGGCAAAACCGGCATTGCTGCAGACTTGGCTAATGCGGCGGTTCCAGGCCGCCACGGCCTTGGTGATGCCTCAGCATTTATCTGAACGTCACCTTCGGGATACATCAAAACGCATTCATCGTTTTTCAGGGCAGATCTGGCAGCGCGGTATGCACTGCGCCCATCGTGTTGATCAGTTGGGATGATTCCACTGCCAGTAACAATCTGCTTAGCAAGTGGGAAATTCCACATGTCCGAAGTTCCAACCGGTCGCAGGTGTCTGCGATGTGTGCAGGCACCTTTGCAAGGTCCATCGACTGTAAATCCCAGCTTGTGCAGGGTGCCAACGGTAACAACAACATCGACGACCGTTGTGTGGTTAATAACGATCATGGCTGGGCCCAGTTCATCGAGCACTGTTAGATTCTCTTGGCCGTGAACTTTGACTTTGGTAAGTCTGCGCGACAGAAAATACAGAAAAGTTCCTGGTTGTCCACGCATTCCTTCACCCTACTTCAAGGCTTAGCTAGCAAACTATTTAATTGCCAACTATGCAACAGGTTGCGCTCCAGTGATTTCAACTAGTGAACCACACATAAACGCAGCTTCTTCGGAAGCTAAGAAAGCAACGAGTGCGGCAACTTCATCTGGTCGACCAACTCGACCAAACGGCACCAAGGCATCAAGGTCAGCAATAGTTTTACCAGATCGCTTTGCACCGGCTTCCAACATTGGAGTGTGGATTTCGCCAGGACAAACTGCATTGACTCGAACGTTGTGTGGAGCGTAATCACGAGCTAAGTTTTGTGAAAATGATGCAACTGCGGATTTAGTTACGTTGTAGCCGATGCAGTTTGGCGCTGGGTGCAAACCCCACTGTGATGCAGTGTTTACAATCGCACCGCCACCGCCTGCGATCATGTGCGGAAGCGCCGCCCGGCATAAATGAAACATCGCAGTTATGTTTACAGCGAATAAGTCATTCCAATCCTGCACGCTGATATCCAAAATATTCCCACGGCGCATTATTCCTGCGTTGTTAACCAAGACATCGATTTGTCCACGTAGTTGAAATACCTGTGCAATCAGATCCGTGCACGCAGCTTCACTTGAAATGTCTGCTGGGATTGCAATTGCTGATCCCCCACTCGCGGTTATGTCAGCTGCAACTTTTTGGGCGTTGTCTGCGTTTGTGTCAGTGACAATAACGAATGCGCCCTCACCAGCAAGTCGCTGACAAATTGCAGTTCCGATGCCACCAGCGCCGCCAGTGACAATTGCAGTTTTCCCAGTGAAACGATTTGTCTGGTTCATTTGAATTCCATTTCCTATTCCAGTTGTAGGTGATCTTCTCAGCGAAATCTCTAGTGAAGACTGACCTTAGATGAATATCCCCTGAATTCAATAGGAAATCAGGCAATTAGGCAAAGTGAGGATTCTTTAGAAAGCGGCCTTAACGGGTAATCTCGACAGGTGAGCACAACACAGACCCGCATCTACCTAGCCAGGCTGGCTGGGACTGCCGTATTTGACTCCGTGGGAGATCAAGTTGGCAAGATTCGCGATGTCGTAGTCACCTCTCGACTAACTGGCAGAGCTCCATCTGTTTTGGGATTTGTCGTTGAAGTTGCCCCACGCCGACGAATTTTTGTCCCAATGGGCCGCATCACCTCAATTGAACCTGGATCCGTTGTTACTAGCGGCGTAGTTAATCTGCGCAGGTTTGAAGGTCGGTCTGAAGAAACTCTCGTTATCGCAGAGTTGCTGGATCGCCGAGTCACGCTGATTGAAACAAGTGAATTGGTAACCATTCAAGACATCGGTATGACCCAAGAGCGCACGCAAGATTGGACCGTAAGTCGCCTTTTCATTCGAAAAGCTGGTTCAGGTTTTGGTCGTCGAGGCGAGACAGTTGCCGTCGAATGGAGTGCGGTAACTGGCCTGTTCACCGAAACTGAACAACAACCAGTTGATTACCTTTTGGCGTCCATCGACACTATGCGCCCAGCAGATTTAGCTAACTTACTCCAAGAGCTTCCACAAAAACGTCGCCTAGAACTTATTCATGGCCTTGACGTTGCAAAACTTGCTGACGTGTTCGAAGAGTTGCCAGAAGATGATCGTGTCGAAATCATGTCTGAACTTGGTCTTGAACGAGCAACTGACATTTTGGAAGAAATGGATCCAGACGATGCGGCTGACTTACTTTCTGAATTGCCACCTGAGCGAGCAGAAGAGTACCTCGGTGCAATGGAACCAGACGAGGCCGAGGACCTAAGACGTCTGTTAACTTACGATGATTTCAGCGCTGGCGGCATGATGACAACTGAGCCAGTTGTCCTTTCAACTGATGCAACGGTTGCGGAAGCATTAGCCAGAGTTCGGGAAGCTCAGCTTTCACCTGCTTTGGCTTCCCAGGTTTATGTAACTAGAGCCCCACTTGAGACACCAACTGGAAAGTATGTTGGAGTTGCGCACGTTCAAAGACTGCTTAGGGAGCCGCCATCAAGTTTGGTTTCAGGAGTCTTAGACACTTCCCTTGAGCCGATAGGGCCAGAAGCCCCATTGGGACAAGTGGCTCGATATTTTGCGACCTACAACTTGGTTGCATTGCCGGTTGTAGACGAGAATGATCATTTGATTGGTGCTGTCACTATTGACGACGTTATCGATCATATGTTGCCAGCTGACTGGCGGGAAAACGAGTTAGATGAGGAGGGCTGATCATGGCACGCAACGAACAAAGAGGACCACGTTTGGATCAGCCATTAGAAAGAGGTCGTTCCCTACGTCCAACTTTTGATGCCGAAACTGCTGGCCGAGTTAGTGCAAAAGTTGCTCGATTCCTAGGATCTTGGCGCTTCTTGGGCTACATGACATTTGTAGTTTTGAGCTGGCTGCTTTGGAACATTTTCGCACCAACAGATTTACGTATTGATGCATTTCCATTTTTGTTTTTGACTTTGGCACTATCGCTCCAAGCTTCATACGCTGCGCCACTTATTCTTTTGGCGCAGAATCGACAAGCAGATCGCGATCGCGTGCAGTTTCAAGAAGATCGCGAACGTACTGAGCGTTTACTTGCTGATTCTGATTACCTAACCCGCGAGATCGCATCATTGCGCCTTGCACTTGGTGAAGTTGTCACACGCGATTACTTGCGTGGCGAGATTCGTGACTTGCTGGAAGAATTCAAGGACATACAAAATGATGACAAAAAGGATGATTCAGAAACTTCATGAGTGTTAACCAAGAAGCGGTTCAAGCCGCTCTCGCAACCGTAATTGATCCTGAAATTCGTCGACCTATGACTGAAATTGGAATGGTCAAGGATGTCTCCATTGACGGTGGCAAAGTAACAGTCGGGGTTTACTTGACTATCTCTGCCTGCCCGATGCAAGACACCATAGTTAACAGCGTTAAAGATGCAGTTTCTAAAGTCAGAGATGTCACAGAAGTCGATGTTGAACTCGACGTAATGAGTCCAGAGCAAAGAACTGCGCTGCGAGAAAAGCTTCAAGGTCCTACAAAAGAGATTCGCTTTAATTTGCCCGGCTCATTAACCAGAATTTATGCCATTGCATCCGGCAAGGGTGGCGTTGGAAAATCCTCAGTGACTACTAACCTGGCTGCTGCCATGGCTGCCCAAGGATTATCTGTGGGTATCGTCGATGCTGATATTTATGGTCACTCGATTCCCGACATGATGGGTGTTACTCAAGCTCCCTTAAAAGTCGAGAACATGATCATGCCACCACAGGGACACGGCGTTCGCGTTATGTCGATGCTGCCCCTAAAGCCAAAAGGTCGGCACGAACCGGTTGCTATGCGCGGTCCAATGTTGCATCGTTACTTGGAGTCATTCTTAAGTGAAGTTTGGTGGGGCGATCTAGACATATTGCTACTCGACCTTCCACCTGGCACTGGTGACATTGCGATAAGTACCGCGCATTTGCTTCCGCAAAGCGAATTAATAATTGTCACGACTCCCCAGCCGGCAGCAGCTGACGTAGCAATCCGCGCTGGCATGTTGGCGCCACAAGTGAATCAGCGAGTCAGTGGCGTGATAGAAAACATGTCCGCCTTTGCTTGCCCGCACTGTGGTGAACCCATCGATATGTTCGGCACTGGTGGCGGAAAAATGGTCGCGGAAACCTTGAGCCAAAACGTTGGACAAGAGGTCCCATTGCTGGGTCGAATTCCATTTGATCCAGGTCTTCGCGAAGGTGGCGACGCTGGAATGCCGTTCGTGCTTTCAAATCCAGATGCGCCAGCTTCTAAAGCAATCATTGAGATGGCTACAAAGTTGGGTACGCGTCCGCGCGGCTTAGTTGGAATGAATTTAGGTGTAACACCTAATCGAGATTAAGTAGCATCCGGATCAAACACTGGTTGAACCTTTGCCGATCCTGCTGTTGAAGATTTTGATTGTCCCGACTTTCCCGTTAGACCTGCAACTGATGTAACGGCATTAGTGGTGAGTCCACGCGGGGTTAGGCCGCGAAGGTCTTTGGCTAAATCAGTTACTGCCTTGGTGTCTACTGATCCAGTTAGCTCGGCAGTAGCCTCACTAGCTTTGGTGCGCATAGTTTTTATCAACTTAGCAAACTGCGCAGCCATTTCAGGTAGTCGATCAGGGCCAAAAACGATCAGGCCAATCATCGCAATGACCAAAAACTCTGTCCATCCGATGTTCATGCGCCAACTTTACTAGGTTATTAAAACTAGTTTTGATCTGATCCTAAAGTTACTTCAATAACTGAGCCGTCGGAAAGTGTTAACTCAACAACATCGCCTGGATCTTTAGCTCTAATTCGAACAACGAGCTCGGTACCATCACTGACTTTTACGCCATCAATTGCAGTGATCACATCGCCAGCAGCAAGTTCGGTTTCCGAAGCTGGGCCACCTTCAACTACTGAATCAACGAGGGCGCCCTGACCTTCATACGTCATATCCAACTGAACTCCGATCACTGGATAAGAAGAGGAGCCTGTTGCAATGAGTTCAGTAGCCACACGTCTGGCTTGATTTATTGGGATGGCAAAGCCAAGGCCGATACTTCCACTCTGGCCAGAAACCGATCCTCCAGTTGTTGCGATTGCGGAGTTAACTCCAATCACTTCACCGCGGGAATTAACCAATGGCCCGCCAGAATTTCCTGGGTTAATTGCGGCATCAGTTTGAATTGCACTGATGAATGAAACGTCCGTTGAATCTCCAGCCGTAACTGGACGATTTAATGCGGAAACGATTCCACTGGTAACAGTTCCTGTAAGGCCTAATGGTGAACCAATCGCGATCGTAGCGTCGCCAACAACTACGTCACTTGAATCACCTAGTGCAGCTACTGGCAAGTTTCCACGATCAATGCGCAAAACTGCTAAGTCATAAGAAGCATCAGTGCCAACGATTGTTGCGGAGGCTTGGGTTTGGTCTTGAAAAGTCACAGTGATGTCTTGCGATCCACCAGCACCATCAACTACATGGTTATTGGTTAACAAGAAAGATTCATTTGCCGTGCTTCTAATTACAAAACCAGATCCAGTTCCAGATCCTTGGTCGGATGAGACGTCGATGGATACGACTACTGGTAAAACAGCTTGCGCAATTCCGGCGATTGAGTCATCTGCGCGCGGAGAAGTATCACCGCTTGTGCTTGGAAGCGAGATTGAAGGCGCTGGCATATTTCCAATCATGGAAGCGCTCATGAAGCCAATCATTCCGGCAAGCAGGCCGCTGATTACGCCAGCAATAATCGCTTTCTTCACTGCCGGTGAGGCGCTTCCTGCCGATTGGTCTGTGGCAATCACTGGCGGTTCATAAACATAAGTGGGGGTTAGTGCTGGAGTCGTCGCAACAGAGTCCGATACGGGCGCTTCAGTTGTCAGGGCAATAGTTTCCAGAGTCGATGAGTCTTGGGTTGGCATGTCTTGGGTTGGCATGTCAACAGGTGCTTCTGGCTGGTTCTGTGGATCTTCCGGAATCTGGGTCATGACCTATCTCTCTGTCCAATAATCAGGATTTTCGACGTACCTCTATTCTCGCCTATTCACACTTGCCCTCGCCAACTATGTGACCTTTCTTCGCTAATGGCTTACCAAGGCCGTACGCTTACTCCATGGCACCAACAGATCCACGTATCCTGGCAATCCACCGCGCTTCCACCGACTATGCCGAAAGCTGGGCAGGTGAGGACGGCATCCGTTCCCACGCACGCGCTAAGGCCGCTGAAATTGGTTGCGTAGCAATGGGTCCAGGTGCTGGAAGTATCGTGCGCACATTGGCAGCAGCCGTGGATGCAAAGAATGTTGTTGAAATCGGAACTGGCGCTGGCGTTTCTGCACTTTGGCTTTTAGAAGGCATGAATCCTGAGGGTGTTCTGACTAGCGTTGATGTTGAAGCTGAACACCAGCTGATTGCAAAAGATGCCATCGCACAAGCAGGTATTGCTGCAAATCGAGTTCGGTTGATTAATGGTCGGGCTGATGAAGTGCTTGATCGCCTAACTGAATCTGCATACGACATCGTTTTGATCGCTGGGAAACCACTAGAGCTTGCTGATCATATTTCTCGGGCTTTGAAATTGTTGCGAAGTGGTGGGTTGCTGATAATCGATCGCGCACTTTGGAACGATAAATTAGCTGATCCCGCCCAGCGCGATCCAGATACCGTTGCAATGCGCGGAGCAATCGAAGGCCTAGCCAACAACGAAGATTTCATTGGCTCATTGCTACCAGTTGGTGGCGGATTGCTCGTGGCTGTTAAAAAGTAGCAAGCTATTTCTAGTCACGAATCTGCCTGCAGATTCTTGCCATAGGCAGTGTTTATTGATGCCGAAAAAGTTACTACTTTTTCGGCATTGCACTTACTGTGTCTTTTAGAACTGCTCCAAGGTCTTTAACTTCCTGAGCATTAAGTTCAACAACTAAGCGTCCGCCGCCTTCAAGTGGAACTCGAAGTACATAACCGCGACCTTCTTTTGGGCATTCCATTGGGCCGTCGCCAGTGCGTGGCTTCATAGCTGCCATTTTGGTCACCTTCCGATAAGTATCGTGAATTACGCTTTAGTCCTTCTATTATCCCTTAAAAACAGGCACTAACGAAATCCGGACAATCCTGGAAAACCCTTGCAAATAATGGGGTTTTTATACCTAAAACCGAAAAGAAATCCAAACGGCTTTAAAGCTTGCCCTGCTCGACTTGGCCCGCAAACTTTTCTAATGACTTGCGAACGCCATAAACAAAACCAGGCTTAACAAAAAAGAATCCAACTTTGCCCAAAAGACCAAGCGGGAGGTTCAAGTCTTCACTCCAAATAAATTTTGAAGTAGTTTCGCTCGTCGCCACCACTTCAAATGTGCCCGTGCCTTTAACGACTTTGCCAGTGTGATTCACGTCGCAAAGGTTTGGTGGCCGCCAGGCAGTGATCTCCATGGTGTCCAAAAATCCAATTCGCCAAACTCCAGTGAAGGCTTCGATTTTTCCGCCAACACCCGTGCCATCACCATCAACTGGCCAAACTTTAGTTCCCAGCATCCACTGACTTTGGGCTTCCCAGTTAGTTATGGCATCCCATACTTTTTGTGCCGGCGCTTTAATTACTACCTCTAGTTCAATGTGTTCCATTAACCCTTTAACCAATCAAATACGGTTGCTTCACACTGCTTGAGCTGAGAAACAGAAACATGTTCGTTTCGAGAATGCGCCAAACCTGGATCGCCTGGACCAAGATT
>JAIOWT010000021.1 GCA_021742025.1 Candidatus Nanopelagicales bacterium | reverse complement strand
CGACTACTTGCGGGGCTTTTCTCACTAGCTTTCGGTGGCGTGATTATTGCAGCTATCTCCAGCACTTTGGCCTCCCCATCAGCTGGCTTAGCTTTTGCTAATGCTGGTTATGGTGGCCACTTGCAAGCGATTGCATCGTTGGTTTTTGGCACCTACCTTTTCGCATTTGGAGCATTATCGGCATTGTTGATTACAGCAGCACTTGGCGCCATGGTCTTGGCTCACAATGAACGTTGGACGCCGAAGAAAACTCAGGATCAAATGCAGCGCGAGCGCACCCTGAGCAACCACGTAACGCCACTTCCGGCTCCAGGTGTTCTAGCCAGAAACAACTCAGTGGATACCCCAGCATTGTTGCCGGATGGAACAACTTCTATCGACTCACTTCCAAATGCTTTCCGTGGCGAAGGCCAAGTTTCCAAGTCCAATTCAATTGAGGAGGCAGGGAAGTGAATCCAAACAATTATCTGATTCTGGCTGCCATCCTCTTCACGATTGGCGTTTACGGAGTATTGGTTCGCCGAAACGCAATTATTGTTTTTATGAGCGTTGAGTTAATGCTTAACGCAGCAAATCTTGCATTTGTTGCTGCAGCCCGTAACACCGGAACTCTCGATGGTCTTGTGGTTGCTTTCTTTGTAATGGTCGTCGCTGCTGCTGAAGTAGTAGTTGGACTTGCAATTATTGTCACAATTTTCCGAACTCGTCGATCGGCCTCGATCGATGAAGCAAGTCTGATGAAGTACTAAAAGGAACTGAACATGATTGCCGCTCTTATTGGTTTGCCGTTACTTGGCGCCACAGTGCTCTTGCTCGGGGGCCGTCGCACCAACGCTTGGGGACATTTCCTGGCTGTTGCAATGTCAGCAAGCTCGTTCCTGCTTGGCACATTCCTATTCATTCAGATGGCTGGAAAATCCGAAGAAGAGCGTGAGGTCGGCCAACACCTATTTGACTGGATTTCCGTAGGAGCGTTCCAAGTTCCGTTTGGTTTACACCTAGATCAGTTGTCAATTGTTTTCGTGCTCTTGATCACTGGCGTTGGAACTTTGATTCACATTTATTCAATTGGCTACATGGAACATGACCCAAATCGTCGCCGTTTCTTTGCCTATTTGAATCTGTTCGTGGCCGCTATGTTGCTTTTGGTTCTTGCAGACAACTATTTACTTCTTTATGTCGGCTGGGAAGGCGTAGGTCTTGCGTCATATCTGTTGATTAGTTTTTACCAACAAAAACCGAGTGCAGCTACCGCTGGTAAGAAAGCTTTTGTCGTTAACCGTGTTGGTGACGTAGGTCTGTCGCTTGCAATCATTCTTATGTTTGTAACCTTCGGAACTGTTACCTTCGACGGTGTTAATGCTGCTGCCGAAGCTGGCAACTCATCGACGATTACTTGGATTGGCTTAGCCCTGCTCCTTGCTGCTTGTGGGAAGAGTGCCCAGTTCCCGCTGCAATCATGGTTGCTTGATGCAATGGAAGGTCCAACTCCAGTATCAGCATTGATTCACGCCGCAACTATGGTGACTGCGGGTGTCTACTTAATTGTCAGAGCTCACGCAATCTTCGACCTTTCTGAAACTGCGCGCACTGCCGTGGTAATCGTTGGAGCAATCACACTGCTCCTTGGTGCATTTATTGGAACTGCAAAAGATGACATCAAGAAGGGTCTAGCGGGTTCGACAATGAGCCAAATCGGTTACATGGTTCTCGCTGCTGGACTTGGGCCTGTTGGTTATGTCTTTGCTATCTTCCACTTACTTACTCATGGCATGTTTAAGGCCGGACTATTCCTTGGGGCTGGCTCGGTTATGCACGGCATGCATGACGATGTGAACATGCGACACTATGGCGCCCTTCGCACCATGATGAAAGTTACTTACGCAACTTTCGGACTTGGCTTTTTGGCAATCATCGGAGTGCCGCCATTTGCAGGATTCTGGTCGAAAGATGAAATCATCTATGTTGCCTTTAGTCAAAGTTTGGTGATTGGACTAGCAACTCTGCTAGGTGCAGGTGTCACGGCCTTCTACATGACTCGAATGATGGCCATGACATTCTTTGGTGAGGCTCGTTGGCAAGATGACGTACATCCACATGAATCTCCAGCGGTGATGACCATCCCAATGATTGTCTTAGCACTTGGATCGGTGTTCGGCGGTATGGCAATGCTGTTCGTTGGTGATATCGAGCATTGGTTAGAGCCAGTTACTGGATTTGCGAAACCTGAACATTCGGTTTCACATTCTGTTTTGATTCCAATAACACTTGCCGTTGTGCTTGGTGGCGCAGCGTTTGCGTGGCTGCGATACGGTCGCCGCCCAGTTCCAGTTGTGGCTCCAGTGAACGTTAGTTTCTTAACCAAAGCTGCCCGCGCAGATGCCTACGGAGATTCACTTAACGAAGCATTGCTTATGCGTCCTGGTCAGTATTTAACTCGATCCTTGATTTGGTTTGACACCAAAGCAATCGATGGGGCAGTCAGTGGTCTTGCCGCTGCAATTGGTGGATTATCTGCCCGTGCTCGCCGACTACAAAATGGTTATGTCCGTTCTTATGCATTAACCATGCTTGGTGGCGCAGTTTTGATTGCACTCGTACTCTTATTAGTGAGGCTTTAATCATGTTGCTTACGACGTTGATGCTGATCCCACTTATTGGGGCGTCAGTTGTTTTCTTGTTACCGCCTGCTAAGGCAACACTTGCCAAGCAAGTAGCACTTGGCTTTGCAGTTGCGACTTTGGTTGCTTCAGTATTTATGGTGCTTGGGCTAGACAACTCTTCGGGCGGACTTCAATTCGTTGAATCCTATGACTGGATCCCTGCTTTTGGAATTTCCTGGACACTAGGCGTGAATGGAATCTCCGCCTTGCTAATTGTGATGTCAGCGATCCTGGTGCCCGTAGCGATAGTTGCTGGCTGGTGGGATGCTGAGCATTCTGGTCGGGGAACCGCGAAAGAATACTTTGCGTTAATTCTGATTTTAGAAGCACTAATCATTGGCGTATTTACTGCCAACGACTTATTCCTGTTCTATGTTTTCTTCGAAGCAATGCTGTTTCCGATCTATTTCTTGATCGGAAGATTTGGTGGCCCACAACGCGCATACGCGGCAATGAAGTTCTTGCTGTACTCGCTAGTTGGAGGCCTGTTTATGCTTGCCGCTTTGATTGGTCTTTACGTCGTATCCAGCCGCGAACTTGGACAAGGAACATTCGATTTCCAAACTCTAACGACTTTGAACATTGATCCAGGAACGCAGAAAATGCTTTTCCTAGGATTCTTCTTTGCTTTCGCAGTCAAGGCCCCAATGGTCCCATTCCACACTTGGCTGCCAGATGCGGCAGCTGAAGCAACTCCGGGTACATCCACATTGTTAGTCGGCGTGCTCGATAAGGTCGGAACTTTTGCCATGCTGCATTTCTTGCTGCCGATTTTCCCTGAGGCAAGCAAGTTCTTCGCACCAGCAATCATTGTTCTGGCTGTAATCAGTATCTTCTATGGCGCGCTTGTGGCTATCGGTCAATCGGACGTAATGCGACTCATCGCCTTTACTTCGATTTCGCACTTTGGATTTATTGTTTTAGGAATCTTTGTGATGACGTCCCAAGGAATTAGTGGATCATCGTTCTACATGGTTAATCACGGATTCTCCACGGGCGCGTTGTTCTTAGTGATGGGTTACTTGGTCTCTCGTCGGGGATCCAAGCGAATTGCAGACTTTGGTGGCGTTCAAAAAGTTGCACCAATCATGGCCGGAGTGTTTCTCATCTCAGGACTTTCGAGCCTAGCTCTTCCTGGTATGTCGACCTTCGTTTCAGAATTCTTGGTCATTACAGGTGCATATATGGTTAATCCAACTGCCGCCATCCTGGCTACTTTGGGAATCATTTTGGCAGCGGTTTATATTCTTTGGCTCTACCAAAGAATGATGACTGGAGTTCCAAGTAAAGAAGTTGAAGAAACTGTCACCGAGATCTCTAGGCGCGAACTAGTGGCCGTGGCGCCGCTGCTGGCGATAATGATTGTTCTCGGTTTCGTGCCACAGGTTGCTCTCAGCGTCATTAACCCTGCAGTTGAACAAGTGCAGACCTACGTCGGTGTAACTGACCCAGAAGCAGCAGTTGTGATTGAAGGGAGTGGCTCATGAAGGTTTCAGTTGAGTACCAAGCATTAGCCCCAATCATAATTTTGTTGGCGTCCGGAGTCCTTTCCGTTTTAGTTGAGGCCTTTATTCCGCGCACTTTCCGTCGCCCAATTCAACTCATGCTGGTGATAGGCAGCATCGTGTTGGCATTTGCCTACGTCGTGATAAATGCCACAGCAGAACTTACAGACGACCCATTAGTTAATGGTGGGCAAGTTAAGGGATTACGCGAGTTAGCAGCTAGCGGTGCGATTGCCATTGATGGTCCAGGCATGGTCATTCAGGGAATTATTCTCCTGGTCTCTTTCGTCGCAGCGCTGTTGCTGGCTGAACATCAAGTTGATCCGCAAGGTGATGCTTTCGCAGCAAGGTCATCCACACTTCCTGGAAGTGAAGATGAGCGACAGTTCACTGCACAAGGCTGGCTCCAAACTGAAATTTGGCCACTTTATTTATTCTGTGTTGGTGGTTTGTTACTCTTCCCAGTTTCTAATGACTTCTTAACAATGTTCGTAGCGCTTGAAGTGTTCTCACTTCCGCTCTATTTGATTGCCAGCATGGCCCGTCGTCGTCGATTGCTAAGTCAAGAAGCAGCTCTTAAGTACTTCATCCTTGGCGCATTCTCAAGTGCATTCTTCCTATTCGGAGCCGCACTGATTTATGCTGCAACATCATCAGTCAACTTCAGCACTGTTGCAGTTGCAATGGAGAACTCATCGCAGGATGGACTCATCATTCCAGGAATTGGAATGATCGCTGTTGGTTTGCTTTTCAAAGTTGGCGCAGTACCTTTCCACCAATGGGTGCCAGATGTCTACCAAGGATCACCGACTCCGTTGACTGCATTTATGAGCGCGGCTACAAAGGTTGCAGCTTTTGGAGCCTTACTTCGAGTTTTCTACGTAGCCTTCGGTGGAATGCGCTGGGACTGGCGTCCAATGATGTGGGTTATTGCATTGCTGTCAATGGTTATTGGTTCGCTGCTAGCGGTGACACAAACTGACATGAAACGAATGCTCGCATTCTCCTCTGTCGCACACACTGGATTTATTTTGCTCGGCGTGATTGCAACTAGCGCTGCCGGACTTTCCAGCACTTTGTTCTATTTACTTGCTTATGGCTTTACTTCTGTTGGTGTCTTTGCAATCGTTGGATTGGTCAGAGATGCATCAGGAGAAGCTACTCATTTATCGCAATGGGCAGGCTTAGGTAAGAAATCCCCTTGGATGGCGAGCATCTTCGCACTGTTCCTACTAGCTTTAGCTGGAATCCCATTGACGAGTGGTTTCACTGGAAAGTTCGCAGTTTTCACTGCCGCAGTTGACGGTGGCGCAACTCCACTAGTAATTGTTGCGGTAACTGCCAGCGCAGTAGCAGCTTTCTTCTACGCCAGAGTTATTGTTCTGATGTTCTTTACCGAGCCTCCAGTTGATGGACCAAGCGTGGTAGTTCCGAGCGCATTCACAACCGTTGCCATTGGAATCTGCGCTGCGTTCACAGTTCTCTTGGGTGTTGCCCCTCAGCCGGTACTTGATTTAGTCATCAATGCGGGACTGTTCCTGCGTTAAGCCCCAAGTCGCGACTTTGCCTGCAAAATGCAAGGATTGAGCCGTGAGCGTTTTATTTCCAGAAGAGCTAGCAGCACTCGAAGAAGAGATGTTTGCTGGCCTTGCTGCGATTGAAGATCGCCTTCGCGAAGAAATTCGTAGCGACTACGAGCTTGCAGACATCACCGCCCGCCATCTGGTTGAAGCTGGCGGCAAAAGATTTCGCCCACTACTAGTTCTTTTAGCATCACACTTCGGTGATCCAAAGTCTGAAGGCGTGGTCCCTTCGGCTGTAGTCGTGGAACTTACTCACTTAGCAACGCTTTATCACGACGACGTTATGGACGAAGCCGAAGTTCGTCGTGGAGCGCAATCTGCAAACAGCCGCTGGGGAAACACCGTGGCAATTCTAAGTGGTGACTTCTTGTTTGCTCGTTCTTCAAAGCTTCTTGCTGACTTAGGCCCAGAAGCCGTTCGCGTCCAAGCGGAAACTTTCGAACGACTTGTAATTGGTCAGCTTCGCGAAAGTGTTGGACCGCAAGGTGATGAAGATCCAATTGTTCATCACTTAGAAGTTCTTGCCGACAAAACTGGTTCTCTAATTGCAGCAGCTGGAAGATATGGCGCCATGATGAGTGGTGTCTCACCAGAAGTTACAGATCGAATTGCTGACTTTGGCGAAAGTATCGGAATTGCATTCCAGTTAAGTGATGACTTGTTAGATATCGAGTCAGAAGTTTCTGGCAAGACCCCAGGCAAAGACTTACGCGAAGGTATTCGTACCTTGCCAGTCCTGTTTGCACTTGCTGATCCAGACACTCCGCCACGATTGCGTGAGCTGTTGAGTCGTGCAATCACAGATGATGCGGAACATGCAGAAGCTCTGGCAGCTTTGCGCGTTCACCCAGCCATGGATCAGGCACGAGAAGTTCTTGAGCAGTGGGCAGATCGAGCCCGCGAGCGACTAGCTGCTCTGCCAGACTGTGACGCGAAATCTGCAATGGTCACACTTGTCGACAGTGTTGCCTACCGCACGGTTTAGTAACCCGGCTAACTTACCGCCTGTTCGGTGCAATAGTTTTGTTCCATCATGAGTATGCAGGTTGAGAAAGAAAAGCGTTCCGAGCATTCCATTGGTTTAATCAACGGCTTTATTGCCTACATAATCTGGGGCGCAGTAATTCTTTACTGGCCATACCTGGCTCCAGCACAACCACTAGAAATTCTGGCTCACCGTATTCTTTGGAGCTTATTGTTTGTAGCGGCGATCTTGATTTATCAGAAGCGAATTGTTTCGCTGCGAGTGGTATTCAAAAATGCAAGACAGATGAAACTTCTGGCTATGGCTTCAGTACTGATTGGTTTTAACTGGGGCCTATTCATTTGGGCGAGTATGAATGGGCATGTACTTGATTCCTCGCTAGGTTACTACATAACACCGCTACTGAATGTCGCTCTTGGTGTATTTTTCTTCAAAGAAAAATTGAGAAACATGCAATGGCTAGCTATCGGCATAGCTGCCTTTGCCGTTCTGTTTATAACTATCGCTATGGGAGTCCTTCCGTGGGTGGCACTCTCACTTTCAACTTCATTTGCAATGTATGGATATGTGAAAAAGCTGGCAAATGTCGAAGCACTGGAAAGCCTGATGATTGAAACCATGATCTTGACACCTGTTGCGATTGGGTATTTAATCTGGCTGCAATTTAATGGCGGCAATACCTTCTTGGCTTATGGACTTGACCACACATTGTGGATGGCTAGCGCAGGCATAGTCACAGCTATCCCATTGCTCGCTTTTGGAGTGGCAATTGTTCGGCTTCCGTTAACAACCCTTGGAATGCTGCAATACATCGGCCCAACAATTCAATTCTTTGTAGGCATCTGGTTAACACAAGAAGCCATGCCACAGATTAGGTTCATTGGCTTCGCCATCACTTGGGTAGCGCTGGTTATTCTTACGATTGATGCGTTGCGCAATCGCCGAAACGTCAGCAAGTCTTTCGTGCCCGATCCTGACTAGAGTCATACTGTGAGCAATGTTTCAGTGTTACAGGCCGGGCTTGCCTGTTGTGGTGTTGAATCGAGTTCCGTGGACTTGGTTACCAGTGCCTGGAACCAGACTGAGTCAGTGGCAAAACTATCTGCAGCTCAACATATTCTGGTTATTGCCGGAACTGTTACGCAGGCCTTGGCACCGACCGTAAAGTCCGCCTACGATGCTCTGCAAGAGCCAAAAGTAGTCGTGGCCTTTGGTGCGTGTGCGATTTCTGGCGGTCCGTATTGGGATTCCTACTCTGTGATTCCCGGAGCACATGAGTTGGTTCCAGTCGACATCCAAGTTCCTGGCTGCCCACCTGGTCCAGAAGAGTTGGCTGCAGCGCTTATGCAAGCCGTTGAGATGGCTAACCAATGACAAGCATCCAAAAGGTAGAAAAGTCCGAATGGCTCAGTCAGGCATCAGACATGAAGCAACGTGGCTTCGTGAGATGTGAGTGGTTAACCGCAACTCATAATGGCGGAGATGCTTTTGAAATTTCACTCATGCTATCGAGTGAAGACTTAACTGAGAGTTTAATTCTGACAACTGAGATTGATACAAGTATCGAGTCGTTAACTAACGTCTATTCGGGCGTTAGTTTTCATGAGCGAGAAGTTGCCCAAATGTTCGGCGTTGAGTTCATTGGAAATAACGATTCCAGACCTGCATTTGAAATAGAACTTCCAGGTTTCCCACTTCGGCGTGACTTTGCACTGGCAACCCGCGCCGACACTGACTGGCCAGGTGCAGTTGAGCCGAATGAAACAGCAAAGCGCAGACCATCTCTGCCACCGGGAGTTTTACCGGAGTGGAAATCATGAACCACTCAACAATCGCGCTACATCCAGCTTCATGCACTTCTTGCGTGCTTTGTGTTCGAGAATGTCCCGATTGGTGCATTACAGTGCAAGCGCATTCCGAACCTGATCCAGATGCGCCGGCGTATAGCAATTCCCGCAGGGAAGCAACAAAAAATGTTCTAGATCAATTTACGATCGATTTTGGCCAATGTATGTGGTGCGGCATTTGCATCGACGTTTGCCCATTCGATGCATTGTTCTGGTCTGACTCACCTATGCCAGCTGGACAAGGCAGAGGTGAACTCATCTATGGAATTGAAGCACTAGCTGCTTCGTTGCCTAGCGCAAGGCGCAGCGATGGATCAGTCGCGCCACAGATTGATGAACCGCCAAGCGGCAGAAGAAAAAAGTAACTAGCGATAGTTCGTGTATTGAACTGCGAAATCTAGGTCAGATTCACTGAGTAGTTGCTGAACTGCTTGTAAATCATCTCGACTCTTTCCAGTCACGCGAAGTTCTTCACCCTGCACCTGAGTCTTTACGCTCTTTGGTCCTTCATCACGAATAATCTTTCCAATTTTCTTGGCCTGTTCCTGGCTAATGCCCGCTTTAAAGTCACCATTGATTTTGTAGTCTTTGCCTGATACTCGCGGATCACCGGCAGTGAAGGACTTTAGACTTACGCCGCGCTTGATTAACTTTTCGCGGAAGACTTCGAGTGCTGCTTTGGCTCGATCTTCAGTACTAGAAGTGATCTCGACACCGAGCTCACCTTTCCATTCGATTGAAGTCTCAGTTCCTTTGAAGTCAAACCGGGTAGCAAGTTCTTTAGCCGCTTGGCCTAGGGCATTGTCGGCTTCCTGACGATCAACCTTGCTCACAATGTCCATACTGGAATCAGCCATTTTTACCTCACTAGAAACTGGATATTTCACCCCACTTTACTTTGTGAGAAACGAGCAAATGGCAAGAGGTCCACGACACGGAAATATGGACGAGTTGACTATTTTGGAAAACCTATGACCGCTAACTTCACTTGCCGTAATCTTCGTGTTTGTAGGTAGTTTGTGAATTGGAGTTTAAATGGGCGTGGCAGTTATCACCGGAGCAGGCAGCGGAATGGGTCGAGCCACCGCAGAACTGTATCTAGACCGGGAATGGCACGTCATAGCTGTTGATGTTTCCGATAATCCTGGGTTGGAATCTGCAAATTTACATTGGGTTAAAGCTGATGTCCGCAATCGAGAAGCACTAGAAGCTGCCCTGGCACCAGCAGTTGCCGCTGCAGGTGGACAAATAGATTCGGTAGCAAACATTGCTGGCGTTTTTCCGCCAACGACACTTGAGACATTTACTGAAGAAAGCTTTCGTTTCATTTTTGATGTCAATGTACTTGGCGTCTTAAATGTGACTGCTGCTTGTGTTCCACATATGAAATCTGGATCCGCTGTAGTTAACTTCGCTTCCGTAGATGGGTTTACAGTTTCACGGGGACAGCTTCTATATGGTGCGTCAAAGTCTGCAGTAATCATGATCACAAAGTCATTGGCACTTGAACTAGCACCAAAGGGCATTCGGGTAAATGGAATTGCACCGGGCTGGGTCGCCACACCAGGAAATGCGGCGACAGGTCGAATGGAAGAAGCGGCTAAATCAATCCCAATTGGACGGGTTGCACAACCAGTTGAGATAGCCGAATGGGTTTGGTTGCTTGCAGATCCAACGAAAGCAGGGTTTGTCGATGGTGAAACCATTGTGATTTCGGGTGCGGATGTAATGCGATGATTTCAAAACAAACTAGATTTGAAGCAAGTTACTTGAATACGGAGACGGTGCGATGAGTAAGTACTGTGTGATTGGCGCTGGACCAGCCGGCTTGGCATCCATGAAAACTTTGGTTGATGCCGGCCTTGAGTTTGATTGCTTCGAGCGCACTCAGGCCGTAGGTGGACACTGGAACACAGACTACGAAGCATTGCACCTAATTACATCGAGCAAAGTAACTGGTTATGACGGACACCCAATGCCAGAAGATTGGCCGATCTTCCCAAGTCGCAAATTGATGCTTAAGTACTTCGAAGATTTTGCTACTGAGTTTGATTTGCGAAAGCATGTCACTTTCGGAGTTTCAGTAGATCGAGTCGAGCCACTACCGACTGATGGACCAACTGGTTCAGCTGGTTGGAGCGTAACGACAAGTGATGGCAAGACCAATACTTATGATGGCGTATTTGTGGCCAACGGCCACTTGTGGGATGAAAAGCGTCCAGAATTCTCGGGCGAATTTACTGGTAAGACAATTCACTCTGGTAGTTACGTAAGCACTAAAGATATAGAGGGAACGCGCGTCTTAGTTATAGGTTCTGGAAACTCGGGTTGTGACCTGGCTGTTGATGCGGCACAAAATCATTTTGAAACTGACATCGTGATTCGACGAGGACATTTCTTCCAACCAAAAACTTTCTTTGGTGTGCCTCGTGCCGAACTAGGTTGGATGCAGGAGTTCACATTCGAGGAGCAAGATCTGATTGCTCGATTAATGATTCGGTTGTCGGTCGGTACTCACGAGAACTATCCAGGTATGCCGGCTCCGGATCACCGCACTCTGGCAGATGGCCCTCCGGTTGTAAATCAGTTGCTGCTTTATTGGATTCATCATGGCCGTATCTCGGTTAAGCCAGGTATCGAAAGATTTGATGGCAAGACAGTTCACTTCAGTGACGGTACCGCTAAGGAATACGACACAATTTTGTACGCAACTGGTTTTCACGCCTCACTTCCGTTTTTGTCGGAGGAGTACCTCGAACGAAAAGAGGGCGTGCCATTGCGGGTTGGTGCCGCAATCGTTCCACTTGGGCTAGAGAAGTTTTACTTGATTGGAATGATCGGAGCCCGAGGGCCACAACCACCGATTTATCTAATTCAGGCAAAGATTGCGCTCGAAATGGTTCGCCTCCATGAACAAGCTGGAGGATTTCGAGCGATTGCTGGACCACTTGAAAAACTTCAAGAGAAAGAATGGCGCATTGATATATTGCGGCCGATCTGGCTCGACCAAGTTGAACACACTAAAACGGCACTTAGCATCATGTCAGAAGTTCAACCAGAGAAAATTTCTTCATGAGTGATTGGCTGGGACTTACTGGTCGAACTGCAGTAATTACTGGTGCCGGAGGCGGAATCGGCAAGGCTGTTGCACTGGAGCTAGC
>JAIOWT010000020.1 GCA_021742025.1 Candidatus Nanopelagicales bacterium | reverse complement strand
CCACTTCCTTCATATGTAAAAGCGGATAAAGCGACAACTTATTCCCGAGTCATTGACTCTGAAAAACCGTGGACCGGTCAAGACATGGTGGAGCAAGCTGAGCTACTCAAATCCCAGCGCGCGGAGCGAATCCAAGAATCACAAAGGCGACTCGAAGAAGCTCGCGCAATTGCAATGGAAAAGGCACGCAAAGCAGCACTGGCTGCAGCACAGACTTATCCCGAGGTTGCAGAAAAGCGCGCAGTAAACGAATAACTCTCTCGCAGTACAATTAGTAGAGCGAAGGAGATTTACATGCAAACCACAATTAATGTTTCAGGAATGACTTGTGGGCATTGTGTTTCCGCAGTAACTATGGAGTTATCACTTCTCCCAACAGTTACGGAAGTTGAAGTAAATTTGGAGACCGGTCAGGTCACAATTACTTCGGACGCGGCGCTGGAACAAGCGCAACTTGCTACCGCAATTGATGAAGCCGGATACGAGCTCGTAACTAACTGATGTCAGCCAGAAGCGTTGAGCTCAGTGTAGGTGGAATGACCTGCGCATCTTGCTCACGTCGAGTTGAAAAATCCCTCGAAAAAATTGATGGCGTTAGAGCCTCGGTTAACTATGCAACCGGCGTCGCCTTTGCAGATGTTGATCTGGACGTAACCAATGATGATTTGATTGCCGCAATTGAAAAGACTGGATACACCGCATCAGTTTCTGGTAAAGCCGTTGAACTTTATGGAGTGCGAGAGTTTCGAATCAGGTTGATTGTTTCGGCAGCGCTAACGATTCCATTGATGACTATTTCCATGATGCCAAGTATGCAATTTACATATTGGCAATGGGTTTGCGCTGCACTTGCCACACCAGTTGCAGTTTGGGGAGCTTGGCCATTTCATCGCGCTGCCTTTTTGAATTTGCGGCATCGCGCGGTAACTATGGATTCGCTAGTCAGTCTCGGTGTTTTGGTTTCCTATCTGTGGTCGATGTGGGCAGTCTTGTTTACTTCTGCTGGGGCAATCGGAATGACGATGAATGCCGAATTTTTCCCAACGCGACAACAAACTGCGCATCCAGGTTTGTACTTTGAAGTTTCAGCCGGCGTTACAACGCTGGTACTACTTGGAAAATTCTTAGAACACAGAGCGCGCGAACAGTCGCAAAAGGCCATAGAGAATTTGGCGAGCTTAAATCCCAAATTTGCTCTGGTTGTGAAGAATGGCGAACACGTAAACACTGCAATCGAAGATGTCCAGGTTGGGGACACGATTTATGTTCCAGCTGGTAGTCAAATTCCAGTTGATGCGATTGTGATTTCAGGTTCAGGTCACGTGGATAACTCACTTGTGACTGGTGAATCTCTTCCAGTCGCAGTAAATGTTGGTGACGACGTGATTGGTGCCACGGTCTTGATCGATACCGCGCTCACGATTCAAGCCAAAGCAGTTGGCAAAGACACAGTGCTTTCCGGTATTTCAAGACTTGTGCATCAAGCGCAAACTGGAAAAGCTGAAGTTACCCGATTAGTGGATCGCGTTTCGGAAATTTTTGTGCCGATTGTGGTCGCCCTAGCGCTTATTACGGCTGCTACTTGGCTTGTCATAACTGGCGACTCAGGTTTTGCCATCACAACTGGAATCGCAGTCTTAGTGATTGCCTGTCCATGTGCCCTTGGGTTAGCTACGCCAACCGCACTATTGGTTGGAACTGGCAGAGGTGCTCAACTTGGAATTCTGATTCGAGGTCCGCACGCCATTGAATCAAGCCAAAAAATTGATGTCATCATCATGGACAAAACTGGAACGCTCACTGACGGTCGAATGAGTGTTGTTGAAGTCTTTACCAAAATTGAGCCGGCGGAACTATGGCAGATTGTTGATTCCCTTGAGGTTAGTTCAACGCACCCGATTGCGACTAGCCTTCGGACTCATGCTCGTAAGTTCGAATTCACCAAAGTGCTAGCGAGTTCCGTGCAAACTATTGGCGGTTCGGGAGTGCAAGGCGTTGTCGCAAGTCAAACCTGCGCTTTGGGGTCGCCCAAGTGGCTTGAAGTACCAGCTGGAGAGTTTGGCCAAGCAGTTGATCGATTTGAATCCCGCGGAGACAGCGTGGTCGTGGTAAACCGAGATGGCTTAACGGTTGCAGTCATTGCGTTGGCTGATGCTCTTGACCCGAGCGCCGCACCTGCCTTGGCACATTTGAAGAAGTTAAAGATAACTCCAATTGTGGCTTCCGGTGACAATGTAGTAGCCGTGGAAAAAGTGAGCGATCAACTTGCCATCACAAAATTCTTTGCAAATAGCTCGCCAGCAGCAAAACTTGAATTAGTAACCGAAACGCAAAATGAAGGCCACTTTGTGGCAATGATTGGTGATGGCATTAATGATGCAGCAGCCTTAGCAAAAGCGCACCTAAGTTTGGCTATGGGCACTGGGGCAGACGTAGCGGCAAGTGCAGCAGACATTGTGCTGCTGAGATCGACGATGGCTGCTGCGGTTGATGCGATTGAATTATCTCGAGCAACCATGCGAACTATAAAAGTGAATTTATTTTGGGCTTTTGCCTACAACGTGGCTGCGATCCCACTTGCAATGTTTGGACAGCTTGGTCCAGTTGTCGCAGCCGCAGCTATGGCATTTTCTAGTGTTTTTGTCGTGATGAATAGCTTGCGACTTCGATCCTTTAAATCAATTAGTTCTTAAATCCAGGAAGGCAGCCACATCCGCAGTTGCCACATCTCATAACTGATGGAATGCCCGGTAAGGATCGGATAAAAGAATGCCGTCATTAATGCAGCAACAATTACAAAACTTAAAGTAGGCCAACGCCAGGCAATCGGTTTATGGCTTTGCACACTTTCATTTGCAAAGTAAAGCACCAGAGCTAATGCCATAACGGTGTATGGAATAAACACGACTGAGTAGAAACTAAATGTCGTGCGCTCCGCAAAAAATAGCCAAGGCACCCAACCGGCCGCAAATGCCACAGCAATTGGTAGTGCGGCACTGTGACGACGGGCAACTGCAAAGTAGATGATGATTAACAGCGCAATAGCGCCAGCCCACCAAATCAAGGGATTACCTAATGGAATAACTTCCTGTGAACACTTCTCTGCACCACATGTTGGATTTGCTTCGTAATAGAAACTCGTTGGTCTAATCATTAATGGCCATGACCAAGGATTTGAAGCGTAGCTATGAGGTGTAACTAAATTTGTATGAAAACTCAACATTTCCTTGTGATAGTGAATCAGACTTACCAATGCATCTGGCAGCCATGAGGTCACATCATTTTCTTGCGCCCAGTTTCGATTCCAACCGCCAGGACTTCTAAACCAACCAACCCAACTCGAAATGTAAATGGCAATGATCGCAAGTGGCATCAAAAGTGCGGGCAAGAAATCTTTAGCTAGCCAAACCTTTAAGCCTTCTAGGCGCTTACTGCGGCGTTCGTAATCCCAAACCAACATCAATATTCCGAATGCAGCCGCGAAGTACACGCCACTCCACTTCGTTGCACATGCCAAACCAAGAGCAATAACCATGGCCCAGCGCCAGTTTTTTGACCTACCAGAATTCACGGAGTCTCGATCAATGATTAAGAATCCAAAAGCACAAAGCACAAAGAATGACAGGGAAGTATCAAGCAACGCAGTGCGACTCATTGCAATGTGTAAGCCATCTAGCGCGAGCAGCAGACCTGCGACGGTTCCAATGAAGTTCGAGTTGGTAAGTCGGCGGGCAATTCGCGCAGTTAACAGCACGCTCAAAATTCCAAGTATCGCAATTGCGATTCGCCAACCAAATGGTGTCGCACCAAAAATTGCTTCGCCACTAGCAATCACCCACTTGCCCACAGGTGGATGAACTATGTATGAAGCTGCATCTGTGAAGATACTTGGAAAGTTTTCACCGCCACTAGCCAACAAGGTAGCGTCAGCACCTTCAATCACTTTTCGTTCGTGGCCAAAACTCAAAAGCGACAAAGAATCTTTTACGTAATAAGTTTCGTCGAAAATTATGGCGTGTGGTTGACCAAGAAAAGGCAGCCTTATGAGTGCAGCGAGCCCAGTTGCTGCGAGTGGTCCACGCCAGCCAGCCCAACCACCGGCGGGCTTAGTTTTTAGGTCAAGGTCATATGGAGAAACTTGTACGTTAACTGATTCGGCATCAGTCGGCTCGGTTGTCTCCACTGCTTAAAAGTACAGGAGTTGTTCTGGATTAGGGAATGATTCGGACCTTGTCCGATTTAGGGAATGATTCGGACAAGGTCCGATTTAGGGAATGATAGAGGGATGTCAGGTCAGTTATTTCTCGCCGCCACTCCAATTGGAAACATTGGTGATGCATCTGCGAGATTGCGGGAAATTCTGACAACAGCAAATGTAATCGCCGCCGAGGATTCCAGGCGAGCTCATAGATTGATCGCCGACCTGGGAATTACAACTCAGGCTCAAATTTGGTCGTTTTACGATGCTGTTGAGGAAGCGAAAAGCCCGGAGCTAATTGGTCGAGTGTTATCTGGCGAAACTGTGGTCATGATTTCTGATGCTGGAATGCCAAGTGTTAGCGACCCTGGTTTTCGATTAGTGCAGGAAGCAATTGCGCAGAATGTAAGTGTCTCGGTAATTCCCGGACCTTCGGCAGTCCTGGCAGCACTTGCAGTAAGCGGACTTCCTGTTGATCGTTTCTCGTTTGAGGGTTTCTTACCTAGAAAATCCGGCGAACGTCGAACTTTGTGTGAGGCGTTGTTGCATGAACAGCGCACTATGGTTTTCTTTGAAGCGCCCCATCGCTTGGTTGATTCTTTGGTTGATCTCGAAGCAGTCTTTGGTTCCGATCGACGCGGTGTGATTTGTCGGGAATTAACAAAGACATATGAAGAAGTAGTGCGCGGGACATTGGCAGAGTTAATTGCCTGGAGTAATCGCGAGATCCTTGGCGAAATCACGTTAGTAATTTCGGGGGCTCAACCTTTACCCGAAACCACTGCGAAAGACTGGGTCGGATTAGTTGCAACCCGGGTCGAAGTTGGCGAGACTCAGCGCGATGCGATTGCATCGGTAGCGCGAGAGTTGGGCGTTCCAAAGCGAGACGTTTATGACGCGGTCTTAGCTAATCAGCGTGAGCGAAAAAGTTAATCCAGTTTCGCTCTAGACTTGTCGCATGACCAGCACCAAAGCGTTTTACCTAACTACGCCCATCTATTACGTTAATGATGCGCCACACATTGGACATGCGTACACAACTGTTGCTGGCGACGTAATGACTCGCTGGCATCGGATGGCTGGTGAAGATGTTTGGTTCCTAACCGGAACTGACGAACATGGTCAAAAAGTTTTGCGGACTGCAGAAGCAAACAGTGTTGAACCACAAGAATGGGCAGACAAGTTAGTTGCCGATGCCTGGTTACCAGTCCTTGATGTGATTGATGCAGCCAATGATGATTTCATTCGCACTACCCAGGAACGGCACACCAAGAGGGTTCAAAGATTTTTGTCACAACTCAAAGATGCTGGGCACATCTATGAAGGTTCTTATGAAGGTCCATACTGCGTGGGTTGTGAAGAGTTTAAACTTCCTGGTGATCTGATTGATGGCGAGAATGAGGAGAAACTCTGTCCGATTCATTCCAAGCCAGTCGAGCAAGTTAGTGAAACGAATTACTTCTTTAAACTTTCGGCTTATGCAGATGCCTTGATTAAGCATTACGAAGCAAATCCCCAAGCGATTCGCCCAGAGTCTGCCTACAACGAAGTGATGTCATTCTTACGTTCCGGACTTCAGGATCTCTCAATCTCTCGCTCTACATTTGACTGGGGAATCGAAGTTCCTTGGGATCCATCACAGGTTGTTTACGTTTGGTTTGATGCCCTGCTTAATTACGCAACGGCAGTTGGCCTTGGGGATGAGCCAGGCAGCGATGGTGCAAAGAAGTTTGCGGAAACTTGGCCAGCAGATGTGCACTTAGTTGGAAAAGATATTTTGCGCTTCCACGCAGTGATTTGGCCGGCAATGTTGATGGCTGCAGATTTGCCGCTTCCTAAGTGCGTATTTGCACATGGCTGGTTGCTAGTAGGTGGCGAAAAGATGAGCAAGAGCAAGCTCACTGGAATCTCGCCACAAAGCATTGTGGACTTAATCGGCTCCGACGCTTTTCGGTATTACTTCATGCGCGCGATCATATTTGGCCAAGATGGATCATTTTCTTGGGAAGATTTAGTAGCCCGTTACACATCAGAGCTAGCTAATGGTCTGGGCAACTTGGCTAGTCGCGTGCAAGCAATGGTTGTTAAGAACTTTGACGGATTACTTCCAGCACCGGGTGAACTCACTGCTGCTGAAAAAGTTCTGACTGATCTTTTAGTAAAAACCTCAGCGCAGGCAGACGTTTCAATCCGAGCTTTTGATTTCCAAACTGGGATTGTTGCAGTCAAGGAATTTATAGATGCGGTCAATCTCTATGTAACTGAGCAAGAACCTTGGACTTTGGCAAAGAAAGAAGATGTGGAGAGTCGCCTGCGCCTGGCAACGATTCTTTACACAGTTTGCGAATCATTGCGCGCAATTTCAATTTTGTATTCCCCAATCATGCCTAAGAGCATGGCTGCACTTTGGAATGATATCGGTGCGGCTGAGTCTGGAATTGGACAATCATTTGGCGATGTTGCGACCTGGGGGCAGCTAAAGCCAGGAGCGACAATCACGAAAAGTGAATCGATGTTCCCGAGAATTGAAGAGCCCGAGACCATCTAAGAATTGCAGATCAAGGCCCACGCAAAGTGTCGTTGATTAGGTTTCCGAATACTTCAGCACCAGTTTTGGTTAAGTGAACGCCATCAGGAGCGAAGTATTTTTTACGTCCCTTTGAAACAGAATTCCAATCCGCTAACCGCGCATTTGGATATTGCTTAACTAAGGCAGCGATCGTTTTATTCGTTGACTTCATCCAAACTCGTGGAACCTGTACGTTAACAACCACTACGCGATTGCGATCACGAAGTTCCTCCAGAATTGGCTTTAAGTCATCTTCTTGAACAATTCCATTAGTGCCCATGTGGATCACGACATTGGGACCAAGTCGTTGCTCATCACGTCTGGCTCGAATGCGATCTGCAATAACGCCCGGTTGGCGACTAACTGCAGCATCAATGGATACTTTTCCGATTACGCTGCGAAGGCTTTCTCGCGCACTTAGCACTACTGAATCACCAAAAATCACTGGCGCTATTTTGTTTTGGATGTCTTTGCGAACTTCCGTTGCCTGCTGAGAGCTAATCAATGGATCGGTTTCAACCGACACTGCAGGTTCGACCCGAGAAACCGGATCATCGTCAATCGCGGTGATGCCTCCGATCCCAGTAAAGTTTCCGGCGTCAGGAGTTGGTACTCGATACATTCCAACCAAACTCGCACTCAGCACTGCGATGGTTACTGCAGATGCCAGTAAAGTCCTGGCTTGTGGTCGAGGAATTCCAGCTGCTCGCCAAGTAGTTAACCGGGTACCAATTGCGCCGTTTCGTATCGGCATTTCGACAAAACGGTAGGACAAATCTGCAACTACCAAAACAATTGCAATCTTTACTACGAATGCGACCGGATCTGACCATTGAATGTCAATGCCAGATCGCATTAATACAAAAATTGGCCAGTGCCACAAGTAGATTCCGTATGATCGATCGCCAAACCACTTAAGAACGGGATTTCCAAGTCGAGTTCCAAACTTTAAACCGGGATGAGCAGCAACGATTACCAATGTTGCGGTCAAAATCGAGAGAACTAGGAAGCCACCTCGGTAGAGAAATTCATTTAGCTCGCTTACAAACAAAAAGAAGTAAGCGACTCCTGCGAGGCTGAATAAACCTAGCGAGTTCAGCGCAGTGGCGCGATCTGGCGTTAAGCGCGCATTGAGTTTTTCGTTGCGCCAGAGTGCGGCGGCAGCACAACCAACTAGTAACCCCATGGCATGTGTATCAGTGCCAAAGTAGACCCGGCTCGGATCATTTGGAATGGGAAAACCATTTGCCACTGACAGGTAAATCATCCAAGCAGTAGATGCGATAGCCAGAGTTGCGGAAACCAGAAAAATCTTTACTCGGGGAGCCAGGTTTCCAACTTTTACTTTGTAAAGTGCAACCAAAAGGATCGGCCAGATTACATAGAACTGCTCTTCGACGGAAAGTGACCAAAGGTGTTGCAATAGTGGTGGCCGAGAAATATTGACGAAGTATGACTGCTCAAAAAATAGGTAAGACCAGTTCAAAACAAATGTGATTGCCCATGGTAAGTCTCGGCGCACATGGTACGCCGCATCAAGAACAAAAAGCCCTGATACCAAAACACTGAAAAACAGAACTAGAAAAAGGGCAGGCATCAATCGCCGAATCCGACGCATGTAGAAGCGTGCCCGATCAACGGTATTGGTTTTAGTCAGCTCGTCGATCAAAAGCGAAGTAATAAGGAATCCAGATAAAACGAAGAAAACATCTACTCCGAGGAATCCACCCACCAGGAGTGAAACATCAGCGTGATAAATAATGACAGCCAGAACCGCGATGCCACGTAAGCCATCAAGCCCTGGAAGTCGACGATTCACTTATATGCCCTCGTATGAAACCCTTGTAAAAACTGGGCAACCCCGTCTATGCCCTGTCACCAGACTAGGTTATCGAGGCATCGGTACCGTATAGGAGTGAGTGCAGTGAAGTTGGCGTTGCCATTAGCCAGTCCAGTCGTAGACACGCACTGCCATATGGATGTCAGTTTCGACGACGAATATGTTTTACCCAACGTTAATGAAGCAATGGCAGCAGCCAAGTCGGTAAACGTGACAAAAGTGATTCAAGTCGGATGTGACGTTGCCAGTTCTAAATGGGCTGCGCAGACTGCCCTAGAACATCCTGATGTTTGGGCAACGGTGGCGTTGCACCCCAATGCAGCAGCTCACGATCCAGACTTGGAAACCTCGCTGGCAGCAATTGCCGAGTTAGCTAAGCTGCCACAGGTTCGTGGAATCGGTGAGACCGGATTGGATTATTACCGAACCGAAGAATCGCAAGCCGCAGCCCAACATGTTTCATTTCGCGCACACATCGATATCGCACGGGAGTCTGGAAAGCCAGTTGTAATTCACGATCGGGATGCCCATAAAGATGTAATCGAAACTTTGGAAACTTACGGTGCACCGGAGACTGTAGTTTTTCACTGCTTCTCAGGGGATGCTGAAATGGCAAAGCTGTGCGCTAAAGCTGGCTGGTACATGTCGATTCCTGGTGTGGTGACTTTTAAGAATGCTCAGCAACTCCGTGATGCTGTGCTTGAAATCCCAGATCATTTGCTGTTAGTGGAAACTGACTCCCCATTCTTAACGCCGGCACCAAACCGGGGATATGCCAACGCCTCGACCAACATCCCTTGGACAGTTCGGGCAATTTGTGAGGTTCGAGGGCAATCTGAGCAAGAAATTTGTGAACTTCTTTTTTCAAACGCTGCAAGGGTTTTTGGACCTTTTTGACAAATCCGAACTTGCCTTTATGGGGGAGGTTCGGGATAACGTGGAGTTTCTGTTCAATTTATTGAACTCGCATACCGAAATAAAGCGGGGAACTTATGACACAACGTGGTCGCCATCGTGCGCCTGGTCGTCATGCGCGCCCAAAAAGTCATAATGTGCCACTAACGTCGGCGATTGTGGCTGGAGCTGCGGTTCTACTTACTGGTGGCATTACGGCTGCAAACAGCACCGAACAGGTCCCTCCATACATTGATGTTGCCGCCCTTGCAATCGACTCGACAGTAACTTACGACGTTAAAGATCACACGATCCATAACAAGGTCCTCACCAAGAAGATAGAAATTGATTTTGCAACATCGGCGACTGAAGATCCGACCATTGCAAGTGGTACCGAGATCGTCAAAAAGCCGGGCAAGCCAGGAATAGCAAATGTGACTTACCAAGTTAAATTCCTCGACGGTAAGGAAGTATCCCGCGTTGAGGTTGCTCGAGAGGTAACGAAAGAACCTGTCGAAGCAGTTGTGCTTCGCGGTACTGGTGACCCAACTGAGATCTCCATTGCTTTAGAAGCTGCCGAGAAAAACACTGGTACGAAATCTGGTAACAAAGAATACGCAAAACTTTTTATCAATCAAGATTACGGCTGGGGAGATAAGCAATTTTCCTGTCTAGAAACTTTATGGTTCCGCGAGAGTAATTGGAATCACAAGGCGACTAATCCAACATCTGGTGCGTATGGAATTCCACAAAGTTTGCCAGGAAGAAAAATGGCCACATTTGGAGATGACTGGAAAACCAATCCAGCAACTCAAATCAAATGGGGTGCGAACTACATCGAGGATCGATACGGCACTCCTTGCGAAGCTCTTGATTTCTTTTATGACCGCAACTGGTACTAAAACTTTCTAGATGGCTGAATTCACAGAACCAACAGGTGCCACTTTGCTCGGCGCAACAGAAATTCGCGCATTAGCAGCATCGCTAAATGCCACTCCCACAAAAAAACTGGGTCAAAACTTTGTGATTGATCCAAACACAGTTCGGCGGATCGTAAGTCAAGCGCACGTATCCGAAACAGATGTGGTTGTCGAAATTGGTCCAGGCTTAGGATCGCTAACTCTTGCATTACTTCCCAATGTTGCCAAAGTACTCGCGGTTGAAATCGATCCAGTTTTAGCCGGCGCATTGCCAGCAACTATTGCGTTACATGCGCCAAGTTTGAAAGATAACTTAACTGTGATTAATGCGGATGCTATGCGAATAGATGAATTGCCTGCCAACCCAACTCACTTAGTAGCAAACCTCCCGTACAACGTTTCAGTTCCGGTGGTCTTGCACTTCTTAGAGACCTTCCCTTCACTTAAAGAAATCCTGGTAATGGTGCAAGCGGAAGTTGCTGATCGAATGGCTGCTGGCCCTGGCAGCAAAATTTATGGTGTGCCAAGTGTCAAGATGGCTTGGTACGGCGAGGTAACTAAAGCTGGCTCAGTTGGCCGTAATGTTTTTTGGCCAGCACCAAATGTTGATTCAGGATTAGTTCGCTTAGTCCGTAAAGACCGTGAATACGATCCACAATTACGCGAACTTACGTTCACAATCGTTGATGCAGCCTTCGGACAGCGTCGTAAGACACTCCGAACTGCGCTCGGCAGCGTACTTGGCTCACCGCAAGATGTGGAAAGCATTTTGCGCGAGGCAGGCGTTGACTCTGGGTTACGTGGGGAACAGTTAAACCTGCAGGATTTTGTGGCTATCGCACAGCATGCGAAGAAAGTAATCTAAGCCTGTGACCAGATCTGTAACGGTAAGAGTCCCAGGCAAAGTAAATGTTTACCTTGGCGTAGGACCACGCGAATTTTCCGGCTACCACGAACTTGCCACTATCTTTCAAGCAGTTGGCATTTACGACGAAGTCACAGTTTCTGCATCTGATTCCCTAACTATTAGTGGCCTTGGCCCTTTTGCAGATCGAATTCCAACTGATCAAACAAACTTGGCCTGGAAGGCTGCAGAGTTGGTAGCTCGGGCATGCGGCGAAGAACCCAACATCAATATTCAAATTGAAAAATCAATTCCCATCGCTGCCGGTATGGCAGGTGGTAGCGCAGATGCAGCCGCCACACTTTTAGCCTGTGATGCATTTTGGAATGCGGGAATTCCGCGCGATCAACTCGATGCAATGGCTGCCACGCTTGGATCCGATGTGCCATTCATGTTGCATGGTGGCTGTGCCTTAGGAATCGGCCGAGGCGACGTGCTGTCACCGGTAATGATTCGAGGAAGTTTCCATTGGGTGTTTGCCACGTTTGATGATGGTTTATCAACCGCTCAGATTTATGAAAAGACTGATGAGTTACGCGGCTTGGAATTTGAAAATGAACCCGAAGTCCCAACTGAGTTATTGAGTGCGTTAGCACGAGGTGATGCACCCGCTCTTGGTCGTTTATTTCATAACGACTTGCAGTTGGCTGCTATCACCTCGCGCCCATTGTTGGGCCGAGTTCTTGAGCAAGGAATCGACTTAGGCGCATTAGGCGCAATCATTTCTGGCAGTGGGCCAACGTGTGCATTCTTAGT
>JAIOWT010000019.1 GCA_021742025.1 Candidatus Nanopelagicales bacterium | reverse complement strand
GACCTACTCGAGGCATGAAGGGTTCAGAAGCCTCAATCAAGGCTGCAGTTTCACTCCTGCAAAACCTGGTGCGCGAAAACCAACTCGTGATTGAAAAAGTGGTTGTAGCTCCATGGCAGCCGGTAGAAACCTCGACTTCAACAATTCATGAACCATTGCCTGATACCGGACGCTTGCAAATTCTAAAGACAGCTAATCAAAGCGTTGTTGGTGATGGTTGGGCAATCGGTGAACCCTGGCTTATCACGCAAACAACGCGAGATAGCGTTCCATTGATTGCAGTCGTGCCAAGTGGTTTTGGATTCGATTCAGCAGCTGCGACTATTAATCGGGAACTAGAACGTGGCTCAAATATTGTTGGCGCAGTAATTGCTGATGATGAAGCTGTGTTGGTTGCTAAGCGACTAAGTGTGGGCATTCCTATTGCTGATGGTGTGGATACTGACGTTGCGTATGCGGCGCAGCAACTTTTTCTAGAAGTAAGACCACAAAACTCATCTCTCAAGATAGCGACAGATGTTTGGGCTCTTCGTTCTGCGCTCGAGCTCTCAGAAATTGATGCAAGCCCATTGAATGAAATTGTGCGCTGGGTAAAGAATGAAAGAACCGCGTTGATCGGACTTTTTGAACATTCTCAAAAATCGCTTCAAGCTACAAATGGATCGGTTACGTGGAGTGAAGGGTCGACCACCGAGCTATTCCAAGCGATTAGCCAAATTACAAACTCGCTTGTTGGAGACGTTTCAAAAGTATCAATCGCTGAGTCAATTGATACGTCCGACGTTTGGGCCTTTGACATTACAAAAGTTTTAGCCGATAGGGGTTTACGGCAAGTGGGCCACACTCGAGATTTAGCCCTAGCGCAACTTTCACCACACAGCTTTAATTCAGATGTTGATTTAACCGCAATGTTTGGCGTTCCAGTCGTTGTTGCAGAATCGGAGAGCACTGCTGCTCGAATCGGTACGAAAAGTACGCCAGGTGTGAACGCAGATGCTGTGATCCTAGATATTGGCGGTGGCACTATTGATTTGATTTCCGATATTGAAATATCTGCAGCAGGTGCAGGTGAACTCTTAACGGCTGCGGTCGCATTCGCTCTCAATACTTCAAGAGGAGCTGCAGACTGGATTAAGCGCGGCCCGGCACAAAGACTCGAATCACCTCAGGTTTTGCTCTCTGAAGATGGCAATAAGACTTTTGTTTTGGATGCGGCACCATATCCCGCTTCTGCGATGGGTTCGTTAGTCACGCCAGGGCCAGCAGGTTTTCTAACCTTTGGACAGAACTTGCAGCCGGCCGAATGGCGGATAATGCGTCAAGGGTTAAAGCAAGCCGCAATCGGACTAAATGTGTCACGGTTAGTTAGAAGTCTGGAAGCTCGAAGTGGAAATTCCAAAGAACTGGATCTTGTCGTAGTCGGTGGACCTGTAGCTGACGACGAATTACTCCCAGTTATCGGCGCTATTCCAGGTATTAAAGGAATTGGCCGCGGAAATGTAGCAGGGAAACTTGGCCACAGATACGCAGTTGCTTACGGACTTTCCCAAATCTAAGTTTGTATTGGATTTCCTGCCCCGCACGCAGGAAAATCTGGAAAAGTATCAGTATCAACTTTTTGTAATTCGCTAGGGGAAAAATGGCTACAACGGTTTGGCACAACGGCAAAGTATGGATCAATGCGAATGAGTCTTCGGATGCGATTGCAGCATCTGATGGCGTCATTGTCGCTCACGGTGCAGAGGCCCTAGCGCTGCCGTCTGATGAAAAAATTGATCTAAAGGGTGCAACGTTGTTACCAGGTTTTGGTGATGGACATGCGCACCCAGTTTTTGGCGGTACCGAAACTTTGTTTGCACCCGTTCGCGGACCAGAAAAACTTGAACAACTTTTAGAAGCAATTAAAACTTGGGCGGATGAAAATCCAGATGCTCCGTGGGTACGTGGTGAAGGCTACGATCCAAGTTTGGCGCCTCGTGGAGAATTTGATGCTAAGTGGCTTGATGAAATAGTTCCAGATCGTCCCGTAGTGCTTCGCGCAATGGATTACCACACAGCTTGGGTCAATACCAAGGCATTGGAACTTGCGGGAATAACGCCCGAAACACCTCAGCCACTAGACGGCGAAATAGTTCTGCGACCAGACGGAACCGTACTTGGAACTTTGCGCGAATGGGGCGCGTGGAATATGGTCTATAAACTTTTGCCAAAGTTAGATGAAAAGCAAAGAGACAAAGTCGTGCGAGCCGCATCAGATGCCTTTTCATCTTGTGGCGTTACTTGGGCCCAAGATGCCTGGGTTGAGGACGACACTTTAGAAACGTGGCTACAAGGGGCTCGCTCAGGCGCTCTAAAGTTTCGCGTCAACTTAGCTTGGCTGGCAGAACCTGAAGGTGTCTGGCGTACCAAACTCGAAAGTAACGTAGCGCGACGAGATCGAGTAAATAACGAAGCATCTGAATGGATTACCGGAAACACTGTCAAGTTCTTCGCTGATGGAATTCTTGAAGGTGGCACTGCAGCAGTTCTTGAAGATTACTGTGACTGCCCTAGCAAAGGCATTCCAAACTGGCGCCGCGAAGAATTGATTGAAGCGGTAGCCGAAGTTGTTAAAAGCGGATTCCAAGCACACATCCATGCAATCGGTGATGCTGGAATTCGAAATGCATTGGATGCATTTGAACATGCTCGCAATGTGCACGGCAATTTAATCAACCCAGTCATTGCGCACTCCCAGTTAATTGATCCAGCAGATTTGCCACGGTTTAAAGAATTGGATGTGATCGCAAACTTTGAGCCACTGTGGGCGCAACTTGCTAATGAACAGGTCGTACTGACTGTTCCCCGACTTGGACAAGAGCGAGCCGATCGTCAATACCCGATGGCTACTTTGCTACGCAGTGGCACCAAGATTTCATTTGGATCAGACTGGCCGGTTACTTCACCAGTTCCAATGGAAGGTATCGGGGTTGCAATCACTCGACAGACCGACGAAGAATTTCCGCCAGGAGGATGGGTTCCACACGAGCGCTTAACTTTGGACGAAGCATTGACCGCTTACACAATGGGATCTGCGGTCCAAGCCAATGAGTCACACCTTTGGGGAGATCTATCAATTGGAAAGCGGGCAGACATCGCAGTACTTAACTCTGACATTCATGCCTTGGAGCCAATGCAAGTCCGCAGAGCAAAAGTAGTTGGCACCTGGCTTGGTGGCGTTCGAGTCTTTGGCTAGTGAAAGTTGCCTCGACATAAATAGGTCAAGATAGGTTTAAGTCGTGGAACTAACGCCTTCAGAACTAGATCGATTATTGATCTTTAATGTTGCGCAACTTGCGCAATCTAGACGAGCTCGCGGTGTAAAACTCAATAAACCAGAAGCTATTGCACTGATTTCGCACGCAGTCATCGAAGCCGCCCGCGATGGTGCTAGCCATTCCGCTGCGCTTCAAGCCGGTTTGACTGCAGTTAAGGACGATGAGTTATTGCCTGGAGTTGGACCGCTCTTAAGTGGAATTGCAGTTGAAGCAGTTTTCTCCGATGGCCGTCGTTTAGTGATGGTTAATTTTGAATCTAAAGACGTTGACGTTCCTGGCAAAGTTACGCGGTTGACTCCAATAACTCATGAAACTAATCCTGACCTCGTGTCGGTATCAGTTGTTAACGAATCAGAGATTCAAATCTCAGTCACAACACATATGCACTTCTTTGAAGCTAATCCAAGGCTGAGATTTAATCGCAATGCTTCGTATGGCAGGCACCTACACATTCCAGCTGGCGAGCATATCGACTTTCCACCTAGGGTTGAAGTCGATGTGAAGTTGGTTCCAATATCTGGAAATCGAATTCTGATTGGGTTTGCTGGATTAGTTGACGGACCACTCGATGCTCCAGGTGCAAAAGATGCTGCAATCGCAAAAGCTCGATCACTTGGCTATTTGGGATTTGAATCATGAATCAGCAAGAACTAACTGATAGTCAGCAAGACATTGCAATTCATGGTGCTCGCAAAGGAGACTTTGTTCGCCTAGGTGATACCCAACTTGTAGTTCGTGTTGAAGCTGATGATCGAGAACTCGGCAATGAAGTGCAAATCGGCTTTGGCAAGAATATGCGCGATGGCATTGGCATGCGATCGGTGCCAAGTAGTGAATCTTGTGATGTAGTAATCACAAATGTCTTGATCATCGATGCAATTCAAGGTATCCGAGTAAGTTCCATAGGTATTCGAGGTGGGCGCATTAGCGCTATCGGCAGAGCTGGAAATCCAGACACTATGGATAACGTCGATGTAGTCATTGGTAGTGGTTCAATCATCATTCCGGGCGAAGGGTTAATCGCAACTGCCGGTGGCATTGACACTCATGTTCATGCCATGTCACCACGAGTCTGTGATGCCGCGCTTTCTAGCGGTGTAACCACGATCATCGCCCAAGAATTCGGCCCGTTCTGGGGTGTTGGCGTTAGTTCAAAATGGGCTCTTGAACAGGCTCACAATATGTATGGTGCCTGGCCATTAAATGTTGGCATCTTGGGTCGGGCGGCTGGATCCACAAGAGCGCCACTTGAAGAGGCTCTTGCTGGTGGAGTTTGCGGATTCAAAATTCATGAAGATACTGGCGCGCATCCCCGGACGATAGATACGACTGTAACTTTTGCTGATGAATATGACGTGGCAGTCGCACTTCATACCGATGGATTAAATGAGATGCTCAGCGTCGCTGACACTATTGACGTAGTTGATGGTCGTGCAGTTCACGCTTTCCATGTTGAAGGCTGTGGCGGTGGGCACTCCCCTGATGTATTGACAATGGCTGGGCGCGAAAACATTTTGGCCTCCTCAACGAATCCAACTCTTGCGTTTGGCGTAAACGCAGCTGATGAACATGTTGCGATGATTATTTCGGCACATGGCATGAATCCAGAATTACCAAGTGATGTGCAAATGGCTCGTAATCGAGTTCGCAATGCAACTATGGCTGCAGAGAACCGTCTGCACGATATGGGTGTAATTCCAGTTACTTCCTCCGATGCTCTTGGAATGGGAAGAGTTGATGACACGTGGCGTAAGACTTTTGCAATGGCAAGCATGTTTGCTGATCATGCAATTCTTGATGGTTCTGTAGCACCTGATGATGTTGCAATCAACAATGAGCGCGTTCTGATGCACGTTGCCAAAATCACGACAAACCCCGCCTTAGTGCATGGCCTGTCCCATGAAATTGGATCACTCCAAGTTGGACTTATGGCAGATATTGTGTTGTGGCGATACTCAACTTTTGCCACCAAGCCAAACATGATCATTAAAAACGGCCTGCCAGCTTGGGGTGTTGTAGGCGACCCTGGTGCAACTGTTTCAAATGCCCAGCCATTAGTTATTGGTCCGCAATTTGGAGCTTACGGAGTTACGGCTGAAGACCTCGGAGTACATTTCACCAACAGCAATTCAGAGGTTTCGCTTGTGCGTAGACGCAGTGTCCCAGTCAAAAACACCAGAACCATTAGAAGTTCAGACATGATTCGTCACGGAATTCTTGGCGAAATCCATGTCGACCACACTGGAAATGTCGTAACGTTCAATGGTCAGCACATTACGAGCGACCCACAAAACGCAGCGACACTCACCCGCACATTTTTGCTTTAGGAGTTTGCGATGGCGTTAAACCTAGTTACTGCTTCTGGATCGGGTGCGCAGCGTGGCGCTCAAATTGGTGAACAACTTTCTGGACTACTTGAAACTGCATGGAATCGCTGGGTACTTCACTTCAGCAAGAATGATGTTGATGCCGAAGACTTAGCGCATCGCTTAACTGAAGTTGGTGGCTGGGAAACTGCCGAGCGTTACTGCCCTGACTTAGTTGCAGAACTAGAGGCAATGGCTGAAGCTGCAAAAATGCCTTGGTATCAAGTGGCTGCGCTATCCATGCTTGATGAATCTTGGGCGCTAACTGGTGGCATGGGTTGCACCGCGATTGCGATTACCCGAGAGGGATCACGCGCAGCTGGACAAAACATGGACTTGCCCGATTGGACTAATGGCCTACAGACCGTACTAAACGTGCGAGATGAATCTGGCTTAGGCGTTATTGCAGCAACATATCCTGGATCGCTTGCCACTATGGGCATGAATTCAAATGGAGTGATCGTTGTTGTAAACGCGTTAGACCTGGCTACAAACATGACTGGGATGCCGGTTGATTTTGTAACTCGAGGAGCTTTACATCAACCAACAGCCGCTGATGCAATTGCGTACATTCGCGAAATTCCGCACGCAGTAGGTCAGAACTACACAGTTTTAGACGGCAAAGATTTATTCATGGTCGAAGCTGCAGCAGATGGTGTCGCGGATGTGCCAACTCATTCGCAGGTTTCTGGTCACACCAACCACGCATTCACTCGGGAATACACCGGATCTGAGGGCTCCTACGCTCGAATGGCGGCAGTTGAAGAAAGTCGAGACAGTCTAAAAACTGCAGATGACATCAAGAATCTTCTGTTAGATAAAGATTCTGGGGTTTGTATCACCCTTGGTCGTTGGCGCGAAGACATGTACTCATTTATGGGTCTAGTTGGCGACTCAGGTACCAAGCAGGTTTGGGTTAACGCTGCCCCAGCATATGGTGGCACTTTCGAAGAAGTTGATTTTCTCTAAGACTGCACATGTGCTCACCTCGTAAAGTCCATAGGCTATGAGCATGAGTTCACAAAATAATGTCACAGTAATTGGTGGCGGCATCGTCGGTCTTGCTTGCGCCTGGGAATTAGCAAAAGATGGCGCCTCGGTCATAGTTGTCGAAACCGGTGGCTCAAGTTACGGAACTTCGCTGGCAAACGCAGGGTGGATTAGCCCAAGTCACATAATTCCATTTGCGGCTCCTGGAATGGTGCAAACGGGCTTTAAAAATTTGGTTGGACGAACTGGCGCATTTGCCATGACGCCTGGAGCAGGACCACTGCTTGCACCCTGGACACTTAAGTTCGCACGCTCCTGCACAGATGCGCATGTTGATCACTGCGCTCCTGCACTCAAAGAACTTCTTGACACCAGCATGGACGTTATTGAAGGCCTAACTGAAACTACGAACTTAACGCGAACAAACCAACCACAGTGGTACGTCTACACATCCGACAATGCCGAAGCTGATGCCGAGCATGAAGTTGATCTCGTAACTAAGTACGGTGTTGACGCTAAGCAACTTGATGTTTCAACAAGTTTGGAACAAGAACCTATGCTGAAGGACACTGTTAAAGCAGTTGTTGAATTCAGCACAGACTTCGGATTAGACCCAGGAAAGTTAGTAGACGTGTATCGCAGAAATTGCGAAGCGATTGGCGTGGCTTTCCGCGATGAAAAAGTTACTTCGATGTCATCTACTAGTCGGAATGTTACCGTCGTAACTGCAACTGATTCTTGGATAAGTGACTACGTAGTTTTAGCGGCAGGTGTTTGGTCTCGAGATCTTGCTAAGACACTTGGCGAAAATCTTCCAATCATGCCGGCTAAAGGTCAGTCCGTAACTCTTCCAGGTATTACAAACATGCCATCACGAACCTTGATGCTGGCAGATCAAAGAATTGCAACTAATCCGCTGGACTGGGGATTGCGCATGAGCACCGGATTCACGCTTACGTCCGCAAATGACATGTCAGTTAACTCGAAGGCAACCGATAAATTGATTGCCACTGCACGCCTGGCTTTGAATCTGCCGGATAAGTTTGAAGTAAAAAATGAGCTAGCGGGACTTCGCCCAGCCAGCCCGGATGGCATGCCTTACATTGGAGCGCTTCCGAAAGCGCCACGTGTGATTGCTGCTACTGGTCACGGCATGCTGGGCCTAATGATGGGTCCTGGCACCGGCAAATTTGTCTCTGATCTAATTGCTGGACGTCAAGTTTCGCGCGATGTCTTGAAATTTTCGCCCGCCAGACCCCGTTTATAGTTGGGTTTTTTACCGTTAGCAAACCGTTACTTTAAGTAAATTGCCATTTTTTAGTGTCATTTCGTTGTAAGTTTCATCTGCGAAAGCTTATGTTTTCGTCGGGAATTCGGACATTTGAAAGTAGGCCGCATTGAGCGAGAAGTATCTAGAGATTCGTAACATTACAAAGGTTTTCCAAACTCCTGAAGGCGGCGAAGTTCGCGCCCTTGATGACGTTACTTTGGACATCGCTAGTGGTGAATTCTTTATCTTGTTAGGTCCTTCTGGTTGTGGCAAAACTACTTTGCTGCGAAGTATTGCTGGTCTGGAATATCCAGACAGCGGCGAAATCGTATTGCAAGGTGAGCGAATCGATGACAAGCCTCCATATGATCGCCCTGTCAATACTGTGTTCCAGTCTTATGCTCTGTTTCCACATATGACTGTTGGAGACAACATTGCATTCGGTTTGGAGATGGAAAATGTTGATAAAGACGAAGTCGCTAAGCGTGTAGAAGAGGCTCTGGAGCAAGTTCAACTTGCTGGCTACGCAAAACGTATGCCGTCCCAACTTTCTGGTGGTCAGCAACAGCGCGTTGCATTAGCTCGCGCACTTGCCAAAAAACCAAAGGTCCTTCTCCTGGATGAACCACTTTCGGCACTTGACCTAAAGCTTCGCCGCGGTATGCAGGTTGAACTAAAGCGCCTGCAACGTGAAACTGGAATTACTTTCGTATTCGTAACGCACGATCAAGAAGAAGCGATGTCGATGGGCGATCGCATTGCAGTGTTTAGCCAAGGAAAGATTGTTCAACTCGATACTCCGGTTGAGGTTTACCGTCGCCCAGTTAATGCTTACGTCGCTGACTTCATTGGCGAAACAAACTTGATTAAGGGAACTGTAGTTTCTGGCGGAGTTTCATTACCCGGTGGCAATGTTCTTCCAACTGATCAACTAGCAGCCGACTCTGTGATCCCAGCATCTGGTGAAGTTACAGTTGCGATCCGTCCAGAAGATCTTGTACTTGCCACAAACGGAATGATTAGTGGAACCGTCAGAGACGTGATCTTCACTGGAGATTCAGTTCGAGTACACGTAACTGTTGGCGACGTGGAAGTGATTGCTTCACTTGCGTCCTATGGAACGGAAATTCCGGAGCAAGGAAGTAAGGTCACGCTAAATCCAGAGCATCGCGCAGCTCGCACGGTGGCTTCATGACCGCTGTAACGACTCCACCAAAGAAGCAAGCGCAACGCGGTCGGCCTGGCCAATCGTCACCAAAGCTTGCTTACTTGCCAATCATTTTCCTGGCTTTTGCAATTGGGGTGCCGCTTCTCATTATTGTCGTTTACTCATTTCTTGAGAAGCCTTCGCAAGGAACCGGAGTTAAGTGGGTTTTCACGCTAGAAAATTACAAGGCATTGTTTATTCAAGAAAAACTTGATGGCACGACTGCGCTAGATACCCGTTACATCAAGGTCTTGTGGACTTCGTTTTACTATTCCGTTTTGACAACCGTAGTTACCTTGGTGCTTTCAATTCCGGTTGCAATGTGGATTGCTACCCGTGATGCCAGAAAGCGTAATCTGCTGGTTGCTTTGGTAACACTTCCGTTTTGGATCAGTATTTTGATTCGCACTTACGGCATGCGCCAAATCATTGCAGATGAAGGTCCCATCGGAAAGTTCCTAGGCATCTTCAACATTGAGTGGAGCATCTTGTATTCGCCACCGGCGACCATCCTTGGCTTGATTTATGTTTTCTTGCCGTTCATGATTCTGCCGATTTATGCATCTGCGGAGCGGTTCGACTTCAGACTTGCTGAAGCTGCATACGATCTCGGCGCAAAACGAATGACTGTAGTTCGCAGAATTATTCTGCCTTCAATTCGACCTGGTGTGATTTCGGGAATTGCTTTGGTATTTATCCCCGCACTGGGTTCGTTCTTGCAATCCGACATGTTGGGTGGCGGAAAAACAAATATGGTTGCCAACGTTATTGCGAACAACTTTGGTCAGGCACGAAATTGGCCATTTGGTAGCGCGCTTGCAGTCCTTCTGATTGTTCTTACTTTGCTATTCGTCTTGATTATGCAGGGCGCAGCACAACGACGTGGAGACAAGGTGGAATTAGTATGAGTCACACCCAAACTTCTTCACGCAAACGTGGCAAGTTAGTAAATCTTCGTAACTTCCCTGGATTTAAAGCCACCTCTTGGTTTGTGCTTTTCTTCTTGTACAGTCCGCTGGTTTACGTAGTTATCTATTCGTTTAACTCAAGCCGAATTGGCGCAGTTTGGGAGAGCTTCTCAGTTAAGTGGTACGGCCGAGTTTTTGAAAACACTGACATTCAACGTGCCTTGAAAAATTCACTTCAAGTTGGACTTGTTGCAACTATTCTTTCCACGACGCTTGCAGTTATGGCTGCGCTCGGATTACTCCGCATGCAGCGGGCTGGCAAGGCAGTTGCAATGGCGTTAATCGGTGCACCGCTCATCATTGCGGAAATCGTGTTAGCGGTTGGAACCCTTGGTTTGTTTATTGCAGTTGGAGTGCCACTTGGAAAAGTGGGTCTGATGGTTGCACATACGGCATTTTGTATTCCATTTGCGCTCTTGCCGATTAGAGCAAGATTGAGTCAGTTAGATATGGCTCCATTTGAAGCTGCTTCAGATCTTGGCGCCAACGAACGTCAAATCTTGCGCCGCATCACGCTGCCACTTTTGGCGCCGGCGATTTTCGCTGGAGCGCTGCTGGCATTTGCAATATCAATTGATGACTTCATTACCTCGTTCTTTGTCGCTGGCCCTGGCGCTACGACATTGCCGGTCTACATTTTTGGCATGATTCGCTCAACAGTTACACCAGAGGTGAACGCAATTTCTACCTTGCTTCTGTTGTTCTCAGGCAGCGTGCTGATCGGATCGTATTTGATCCAACGAAAAAGGAGATAAAAATGGCTAGCAACAAGAGGCGTCGCGCCTCATATGTAGCTGCACTTGCTGCCGCAGGCGCACTAATGCTTTCTGCATGTGGTGGAGAAACTACTCCAGATACAGGCGCGGGCGATTCCACTGCAGCTGCGGGCGAATTCCCAACAACCGGCTCAGGTGTAGTTAATGTTTACAACTGGACTGATTACATCGATCCAGAAGAGTTGAAGCGCTTTACTGCCGAAACTGGCATTGAAGTTATCTTGGACACCTACGACAGCAACGAAACATTGTTAGCTAAGTTGCAGTCAGGTGCAACTGGCTACGACGTAATCGTTCCTTCTGATTACATGGTGCAACAAATGATCGAACTTGATCTTCTACAAAACGTTGGGGTAGCTAGCTTCCCTAACGGTGGCAACATCAAGCCTGATCTTGTAGATGTCTATTGGGATTCAGGACGTAATTACACTGCTCCTTGGAACTACGGAACCACAGGTATCGCATGTAACTTCGCTGCTGAACCAGGCTGTGCAAATATCAAATCTTGGAAGGACTATTTCACTGCAGGCCTACCAAAGATGGATTCCCTAAAGGATCAGGTTGAAGTAGTTTCAGCTGCACTTCGCGCAACAGGCGTTGGCAAAGATGACCTATGCACAACTGATAAGGCTAAGTACCTAGCTGCTGAAGAATTACTAGCTGGTTTCAAGCCTGCTGTAATCGAGTCAGATGGTGGCATCGAACGCGTAACTGCTGGCACATCTAACGTGCGTCACGCTTGGAACGGTTCAACTCACCGCATGACAGTAGAGAATCCAGATGTTCAGTACATCTACCCAAGTGAAGGTCTAAACCTTTGGGCAGATAACTTGGCAATTCCAGTAGGTGCGCCTAACTTGGATAACGCCAAGATCTTCATCAACTGGATGATGGGTCCAGAAGCTGCTGGCCGTCAGAGTAACTTCTCTGGCTACGACAACGGCATCACTGGTTCAGATGCATTCATGGATGAAGCACTGAAGACAGATCCAGCAGTTGTGGTACCAGCTGACAAGCAGGCACTGATTTCACCACTTCCTAACTGTGGTGAAGAAGCTCGCGAGTTGTACACCCAGGTATTCACTACTTGGACAACTAGCCAATAAAACCCTCGGGTTATCAAGTAACGCCCACCCTGTGGATTTCACAGGGTGGGCGTTACTTTTTTGTTATCTGACAATTTCAAATTTCTTCAGGTTTCCTCTGAAATGTCGGTCTAGATGGCGATTCCTCTGGCATTCTGTAAGTACATTCCTACCTTTAAGGGAGATCCATGAAGATTATGAATAAGCGCAAAGCAACATATGTTGCAGCTCTTGCTGCCGCTGGTGCTTTACTCCTATCCGCATGTGGTGGCGAATCCACTGCGACTGACGGAGCATCTGCTCCTGCTGCGTCGGGTGAATTTCCAACTTCCGGCTCAGGCGTAGTTAACCTTTACAACTGGACCGACTATATTGATCCAGCGCTACTAGATAAGTTTGAAGCTGAGACTGGCATCGAAGTCATCCTTGACACATTCGATAGCAATGAAACGTTGCTTGCAAAGCTACAGTCCGGTGCAACTGGCTACGACATAATCATGCCGTCTGACTACATGGTTG
>JAIOWT010000018.1 GCA_021742025.1 Candidatus Nanopelagicales bacterium | reverse complement strand
CCATTCTTCATCCGTGAAGATGCGAGAACGAATGATAAATCGCAAACCTTCAGGCGTCTCAAGTGAAAAACCTCCACCGCGCCCAGGGACCGCATCGATGGTGATGTGAGTATGGCGCCAGTATTCAAATTGTTCCAGCGAAATCCAAACTTTAATTGGGTCTGCGATTCCGTCGATCACTAATTCACCTAGAAGGACATCCGCGCCGCCGACTCTAAATTCGCCAGCTGTGTAACACATGGGAGCTGATCCATCACAGCAACCACCGGATTGGTGGAACATTAGAGGACCGTTGTTGGCCGTAAGTTTTCGTAGCAATTCATTTGCTGCCTCTGCGGTAGCAATGCGCTGAGGCAAACCACTGTAAGCAATCGTCATAACTTCACGGTACTCCTTTAAAGAAAGATGCGGGAGGCCAAATGACCTCCCGCCTCTTGATGATCCTAGAAGAATCCCAACTTGCTTTCTGAGTAACTGACCAAAAGATTCTTGGTCTGTTGGTAGTGATCAAGCATCATCTTGTGATTCTCGCGGCCAATACCGGATGACTTGTAACCACCGAATGCAGCATGTGCAGGGTATGCGTGATAGCAGTTAGTCCAAACGCGACCAGCCTGAACCTCACGGCCAGCTCGATATGCAACGTTCATCTTGCGAGTCCAAACGCCAGCGCCCAAACCATACAAAGTGTCATTTGCAATTTCCATTGCCTCTTCGAATCCATCGAATTTAGCGACTGAGATAACAGGTCCAAAGATTTCTTCTTGGAAGATTCTCATGCTGTTCTTACCCTCGAAGATCGTTGGTTCGATGTAGTAACCACCTGCAAGATCGCCACCAAGATCAGCGCGCTTGCCGCCGAGGGCTAGCTTTGCACCTTCTTGCTTACCGATTTCGATGTAGCTAAGAATCTTTTCCATCTGATCATTGGAGACCTGAGCACCAAGCATTGTGTTGGTATCCAGTGGGTTTCCTTGGGTGATTGCCTTAGTGCGAACAATCGAATCAGCTAGGAACTTGTCATAGATAGGTGCATCAATCAACGCACGCGATGGACAGGTGCAAACTTCACCCTGGTTCAGCGCAAACATGTTGAAGCCCTCAAGGCACTTGTCGTAGAACGCATCGTTTTCATCTGCAATGTCGCGGAAGAAGATGTTTGGTGACTTGCCACCAAGTTCCAAAGTGACAGGGATGATGTTTTCAGATGCATACTGCATGATCAAACGACCAGTTGTGGTTTCACCGGTGAATGCAATCTTTGCAATCCGGCGAGATGATGCAAGTGGCTTACCTGCTTCAACACCAAAACCATTAACGATGTTCACAACGCCTGCTGGCAATAGATCAGCAATTAGATCCATTAAGAACAGAATTGAAACGGGTGTTTGCTCGGCTGGCTTAAGCACAACGCAGTTACCTGCAGCAAGAGCTGGTGCAAGCTTCCAAGTTGCCATCAAGATTGGGAAGTTCCAAGGAATGATCTGACCAACAACACCTAGGGGCTCATGGAAATGGTAAGCAACAGTGTCGTGGTCTAGTTCGCCGATTGACCCTTCTTGGGCGCGAATCGCGCTAGCGAAGTAACGGAAGTGATCGATTGCTAATGGGATGTCAGCAGCCATAGTTTCGCGAACTGGCTTTCCATTTTCCCAACATTCAGCAACGGCAATCTTTTCCAGGTTTGCTTCCATGCGATCTGCAATTTTGTTCAAAATGATTGCGCGCTCTGTTACCGAAGTCTTAGTCCAAGTCTTCGCTGCTGCGTGCGCTGCATCAAGTGCCTTTTCGATATCTTCCGCGGTGCCACGAGCAACTTCACAGAAAACTTTTCCTGTCACAGGTGTTACGTTTTCGAAATACTGACCTTTGGCGGGGGCAACGTATTGTCCACCGATCCAGTGGTCGTAGCGTGACTTGAATTCAGCTACAGCACCGGCTTGTCCGGGTTGGGCATAAACAGTCATTGTTTTTCCTCTCAGCGTCGGCACGGTTTTGCCGATCAACTAGTTGTGACGGTATGACTAGTGCTCCTGTGTTTTCATAGGAATCAATGACCACCTAGCCCTAAGCAGGCAAATTGGTCAGGTTTTTCCCTAGCCAGATGGCTAGGTTGCCAGTTAGCATCGGGGCATGGGTTCAGATCTAAGACCTGAAGTTTCGCTCGGTCGCCGATCTCCTATGGCCACAACCCGAATCGTTGTAGCAGATCGCAATGTAATCACGCGAGTTGGAATTCGATCTATCTTGGAGCGAAACGCTGGCATGGCTGTTGTTGCAGAGGCCACAACCTACGATGCGGTGATTGATGCCGTTGATGAACACGGTCCAGACATCATGATCATCGATTTAGATTTAGGCGATGACACCACTCGCGGCCTAACCATCTGTGAAGAGATATCAGATCGCTATCCGGCAACAAAGATCTTGGTTCTCGCCAACACTCTCAGTGAACTAATTGTCGTTGAGGCTTTGCGCCGTGGAGCAAATGGATACCTTTGCAAAAATGATTTGAAGTCTGATGAATTGATTAATGGTGTTAAGGCAATTCAAGATGGCGATACCGTACTTGGTCGTGGCGTTGGTTCACTCGTCGCTAAAGGCTTGGGATCTACACGCGATAAGACTGAACGCCTAACAGATCGTGAGTTAGATGTGATCCGCGCAATCTCCCGTGGGTTGAGCAATAAACAAATAGCTCACGAAATGTTTATTTCGGAGAGCACAGTGAAGTTTCACATACAAAATGCTTCAAAGAAGTTACACAGTCACCGGCGAGCAGAATTGGTTCACCGCGCAAGCGCCGCGGGTTTGATTACCTAGTTTTCTACCAGCTTCTGAAGGCGCGAAATTGCAACGGCACGAGTAGCCTTGAAAAACTATGAACCGACGAATTTCACTCGATGCGCCCGTTCTCGAAATCATTGAACGTGAATTCCAGGGACTCTATTCCGGTGAACTGGGTCTTAGCTCTATCAAGGGTGGCCAAACTGCAGCCGATGTGGCTCTAGACGCACTGGACATAACTGGATATGCAAACAGGCGTTCCGAAGTTCTCCCAAAGTCACGCCGCGGAGCAAGTGTGTTGTCGCCATACATCCGCCACAATCTTCTGACCTTGCCTCAGGTGCATCGCGCAGTGAAGAATGCTCCATATAAAGATCGCGAAAAGTTTCAGGATGAGCTTTATTGGCAGGAATACGCGCGCCACCTGTACGCCCGCATCGGCTCTCGGTTATTTGAAAACTTGCGATTCGAAGCAAATGCGACGAGCCAAGGTGATGGCTGGAATCGTGACATGAAATGTGTTGATGAAGTTGTTTCTGAACTTGAAACTGATGGTTGGTTAGTTAATCAAACTCGGATGTGGCTGGCTTCGCATTGGACAGTACGAAATGAAAAAGGATGGTTGCAAGGCCAAGAACGTATGTATCGAGAACTGATTGACGGATCACGCGCCGCAAATCTTCTTGGTTGGCAATGGACTGTGGGCGCGGGAACCGGTAAGCCATATGGTTTCGCGCGCTGGCAGGTCGAAAAGCGAGCTCCTGGTTTGTGTAATCAGTGCCCGTTGTCTAACTCTTGTCCGATCCAAGAGTTTCCAGAAGAAGTTTCATTAAACCGCCTTGATGTTGATTCTCTATTGGAGCGTGATCTAGATCCAGAGAACACATCTGGGCCAACGGCTGTGAGAAAAATAGATTCGCCTGATTACGTACTTCTAACTATTGATTCAATGGGTGATACCGATCCAGCGCTGGTAGCCAATCCTGATTTGCCAGTTGTGTTCGTTTTCAATGAGGAAGCGCTTCGCAAACTGCAGCTGAGTGCAAGACGAATTGGTTTTTATCTCGAAACTCTCCAGGACTTGGCGCAGCGACGTAACTTGCAGGTTTACCTTGGCGATCCATATCAATTTGCAAGTGACAATCCAGTTGCCGTAACTTTTGCACCAGTTCCATCATTTAAGAAATTCAGTGGCCTTGCCGAAATTCATCCTTACCCTTGGTTGCAAAAACCACAATCAGGATCGGTAAAGAGTTTTTCGGCCTGGCGAAAGGCTAGATAAGATCTCGTCATGGGCAAAGTTCAAACCCTCATCTATATCGTAGGCTTTGTCCTATTTTTTTCTTGGTTCTGGATTTCCTACAAGCCATCTCGAAAGATGAGGGAATACCGCGAGAATGCCCCAAGGTGTTTAACATGTTCAGGAATCATTGACCCTGGTGCCCGGACCTGCGCTCATTGCGGAAGCCAACTAAATCATTCGCAGACACCATAACAAGCGACAAAACTAAAACCTTGTTATCTTGAAGTATGAAATTACTTCGCCTTATTTTCTTTTTACTCTTCGTCAAGAAAGCCAAAGCCAAGGTTGCTCATAACGGCTGTTGCTGAGTCAAGCAGCAGATCTAAACTTTTGAGCTTTAGCTGCACTATTTTTACCGCAATTAAGACTTAGAGACTGAAGTACTCGACGGGTAAGTCTTTCTCACCGTCTTGTATCCCTTTGATGATCTGGCTAGCAACAAATGCTGGCTCTAGGCCCGTTGGCAACTTGGGCGCTTCTCCAGCAATTGGACGGGCTGCGAGGCCAGTTTCTGTGTGTGGGGGACGAGCATCGATAACGTCAATCTTTTGCCGACGTAACTCGCGGGTCGCTCCAGCCATCCCGGCCCACGCCCCGGCTTTGGAAGCACTGTACGCCGCCATTCCAGCTACGGGTGACAGCGCAACAACTGCAGAGATGTTACAAAAAAAACCGTCGTCATTGATGTGTGGTGCACTTTCACGCAACATAACGATCGGTGCAATCGCGTTTATTGCAAATAAATTAGTTAGGGTCTTATCTTCGAGTTCGGACAACATTCCAAATGCCACAACTCCTGCTGCATTTATCACGCCATCAAAAGGGGCAAGGGTCGAAAATGCATTACGTAGGGCAGTGCTGTCGGTGACGTCAGCAATTGCGTGTTCAGAAATACTCAGATCCAAGTGATCAGCATTGCGAACAACTGCACAAACTTGTGCGCCCATCACGTTTAACTGCTTAGAAATTTGCGCACCCAAGACTCCCGTCGCACCGACTACAACAACTTTTTTGCCTGTGAGGTTTCGACTCATGATATCCAGCTTCCCTATTGCTTCTAACGAGATTAATAGCGCACCATGATTCAAGGTGGGACGCAACTTTTAACGCAGAATTACGTCGCATTTGAGTGAGACCGAGTTTTCAAGCAATAATTTAAAAGGTGCAGAAAGCAACCTTTCCGTTCTTCTGTACAAGAGGGTAAGCCTTGCCCCCCCAGAAATGGATAAGGCTTGCTCTCGCCTTAATCGAATTCCATTTACTTGCGTGAAGTGCAGGACGTGATGCAGTCTCTGTTGCTGACTAAATCGCTGACTCGCATATGTTCTCCAGTTCTCAAATGAACTGAAACGCAATTAATTCTGCGAATCTAAAGGTCTATGTCTGGCGCGCTCGAAGGGATTCGAACCCCTAACCTTTTGATCCGTAGTCAAATGCTCTATCCGTTGAGCTACGAGCGCGTGCGCACCTGAATGCGCTCCGCCAGTCTAGCCCAATTAGAGGGTCTGCCAAAAATCGCAGATTATCGGGAAGTTAGATGTCTTCGATTGAATCGTGAATTGGGATCACCTGGTCAAGACCTGTTATGCCAAAGACCTTTAGTACCCGCTCATTTGTAATAACTAGGTCTAAGTCTTTATCTGCTTCCCGGCAGCGCTTAAGTCCTCGAACAATTACACCTAAACCGGATGAGTCCATGAATGAGACATCAGTTAAATCAACAACAATGGATTCGGTGCCAGATTCAAGAGCTACAATAATCTCCGAATCCAATTCGGGTGATGTCGCCAAATCCACTTCGCCAGAAACCGTGATTACGTAACGGTCTGAACCTGGGGTCGTTGCGATTTGCATGATCATCCTCTTCTTTAAGTACTTCTAATCTACGCTACTGACTTAACTGTCAACCGCAATCCCAGCTCTAGAACTTGCATAAATATTGGGCAGAATCGCGCTCAAAAATGGATTCGGGTTTGGCCCAGATAGCAGAATTTCGACACTGACTGCCTGCGAGATGCAATCCGCATTTATTCCAAAGTTCTTGGCGCCGAATTCTCTTGCAACTTCGCATGCTTGTGCTTGATTGAATTCCAGTTCTTGCGCTCCTGCCAACGCAATTGATTCTGCTTTTACATTCAGTCTTTGCTGGGCAACCAAAACTTGCGCGATCATCCCTACTAAACAGGTTCCTGCAAGCAAGGCTGAAGAGATAACCAAAACTAGAATCGAAATCTGACCTGACTCACTTCTTACTTGCTGAATCACTTCTAGCCGAACTCTTCAAACACAGGCTCGAGTCGAGCTCGTGCGTTAGCAGTTAACAAAACTTGAAATGGGAAAAATTTTAAACCCACATTCCTAGTTGACTTCAAAGTGAATTCAACAATTTCTAATTCCGGTTTCACGATGATCTCTGTACCTTCAGGAAGTGAGTTTCGAAATGAGTCAGGAATTGGATCACCACGCCCAACTATTCGGGCGCCAAGTGCAGCAGCGCTTTCAAGTTGAATTTGTGTCACAGTCAATCCAATTAACGAAATTGACATTGCAACAATAACCAACAGTGCCGGAATCGCCATCGCTAATTCGGCTATCGCATATCCGTTTGTGCGTTGGACTAGATGTTTGCCCTCATCTAGTCCAACGCCTTTGTCACAACTCATGCTTAGCTAAAGAAAAGAAAGCTAAATGCCTGCTGCACGATCTTCCAAATCAAATCTTGCACTTCTGGACTTGTCAGCAGCTTTATAAGAATTCCACCTAAACCTGCGGCGGCTACGGTTCCAACTGCATACTCCGCGGTCGTCATTCCCACTTCGTTAGCAAGCAATTGATCAATCTTTGACTTCACTTATTCCTCATTTCTAATAATGCGCGAGTGCGCACTTGAAGTTTGAAGAATTGGATTTGATCCTGATACACAAATGCCCTAATTGTTGAGTTCGTCAGTCTGTGGATTACTGAGTTATTCCACCGATTAAGCCGGCAACGATTGGTATCACTGCAAGCAAGATGAACGCAGGTAAGAAACATAAACCCAAGGGCAAAGCGCTCTTAACCGCAACGGATTTGATCCGTTTCAACTTTTGGGTGTCTATCGAACTTTGCAACACAAACTCGATGTCGGCTAACTGATCTGCAATTGGGCTGCCAGCTTGCAGTGAGGTATTCAAGGTATCTGTAATAGATCGCCAGCCTGGATTGGCAATTGCGATTTCCTCAAGGCCGCGGGAAAGTGGAAAGCCCACTCGGAATTGATTCAACACCTGTTCAAGTTCGTGCGAAGCGGCATGAGGCGAATGTTTCTGGGCGTACTCCAGTGCAGCACCAACCGTCATCCCAGAACTGATTCCTAAACGAATTATTTCCAGGGCTTGAAGAATTTCAGAGCGTGAGGCCACTTTTGCCTCGGTTTCAATTTCGATCGGTGTTTCTAAGGTCTTGCGATCGAGTGACCTTTTCTGAGGTAGGGGGAAGCACAAGTATGCCGCCGCACAAATACACATGATTGCAAATAGTTTCATGTGACATCCGCTAAAGCACGATTGAGTAGTCGCCTAATCCAAAACCAACCCACTAGTTCAAGCCCCAATCCAAAAGTTAAGCAAGCACGACCGGCAACTGAACCAAGTAACCAAGACAATGAATTAGTCCCCAGGATTAATCCCATGCCTGCTCCCATAATCGGCAGACCAGCGAGTACAAAAACTGTTGCCTTGGTACTGGCTAACTCAGTAGCAATTAGTTGTTCCTGGTTTCTGCGAGTCATTAACTTGTCAGCAACTTGTGTCAGTGCTTCGTTGACGCTGCTGCCAGATTGAGAACTTAACTCAAGTAAGTTTGCACAACTTCCTAAAGAAGCGACTTTGTGAACTATCGAGTCATCATGCAGTGCGGGATACACATTGGTTTGTGAAGTAAGAGCTTGTCGAGTGTTCGTAAACGCAAATTCTGGCGCACGGCTGACGGCAAATCTGAGCGCATCCACTTGGTTTATCCCAGCATTTAACTGACTCCTTAAATTGAAGACGAATTGAAGCTCTTCCTCAAAAGATATCTTGCTTTTAACTTTTTGTTTTACAGACAACTTTGGTATTTGAATTCGTGAAATCCATCGCAGTCCTGGCAATGGTTGCACAGACATGGCAGCGGCAATTGAGAAAAGTGTTGCGGCCATAAATAGTTTCATGTGGCTCGACTAATCAAGTCAGGTTTATAGATTGGTCGCGTGGTCACTGTGCCATCTGGTGATCTAATAAATTCTGCTATTTCTGCCACACCTCGACGTCCGTCTCTGGAGTTTTTCATCTGAATCACAACATCAAATGCCGAATGCGTCTGAGCATGGATTGCCTCCCGCGGCAAGCCTGCTAATAGTCCTAGTGCTTCGATTCGGGTGGGCACGCTTGCTGCATCGTCAGCGTGGATTGTTGTGGCACTACCTTTGTGGCCAGTGTTTAACGCAAGTAGTAAGTCACTGATCTCTTTGCCTCGCACTTCACCAACCACTATTCGGTCAGGTCGCATGCGAAGAGACTGTCTCACCAAGTCAGTCATGGTGATTGCTCCCGCACCCTCACTGTTGGCCAACCGAGCCTGAATGCACACGACGTGGGGATGTGAAATGAAAAGCTCAGAAGAGTCCTCAATCACGATCATTCGTTCAGTTACTTGAACTTTGGCAAGCATGGCTGCTAACAAAGTAGTTTTGCCGCTACCGGTTCCCCCACTGATCACAAAACTTTTTTGCTCTTGTATTACTTCACAGATTGCTTGGTAGATATATTCCGTCAGATTGCCAGCAGCCACCATGTCTTCGAGTGTCAGTGAAGTTCTCAGCGGTGTTCGAATTGAAATAGCCACACCCGATGAAGCAACCGGTGGAAGCATTGCATGAAATCGTAAACCTGCATCGGTTTGAAGATCGACAAATGGTTGGGCGTCATCGAGTCTGCGATGTCCACGTGTGGCGATACGTTTGGCGAATTCTTGCGCGGCCAGTTCCGAATTGAACGTGACGTCTGTCTTTTCCAGCCCGTTACCTCTATCTATCCAGACGTCGTCAAATCGATTTACCAAAATGTCAGTGAGGTCGGGCAAAAGCAACAGTTCTTCTAAGGGACCAAGTCCAAAGATTGAAGATAGAACTTCGTCGACTAGTTCAACCAAATCGGTGTGTGAAGTAGCTGGGTAAAGTGTGCGCACAATTCTTGAAACAGACTCAGCGCTTGGTTCCACTTTGGCTTCAAGGCAAGCGGATTGAACTTGCTCCAGGATGTTATGCAACTGACTTTAGTTCCCGTAGGAATGAAACCCGTTGGGCTAAAGCATTTAGATTTCTCGTGAATCCACCTAAGTTGATTCCAGACACTCCAAATCCTTGTTCAATTTGTTCGACTATTCGTGCGTCAGTATTGATGGATGAGGCGAGTGGTGTATTCAAAAGCTCTGCTATCTGCATGGGATCGAGGTTTGATCCTGGAACATTTCTCACCACTAGTTCTATATTTTTTGCGTGGCCGGCTAAACCAGCAATACTGAGTTTCGCACTGGCACACCCTCTGACAGTTGCTGTAGCCACAACTAAAACAAGATCGCAGTCGGAGATTGCATCGAGCGCGAATTGCTTATCGCTGAATTTTGGAAAGTCGAGTACCACCAATTCGCAGGCTTCTTTAAGTTTGTCCAAGATCAGATTTCTTGGGATCGCAGTTTCAGCAAGGGACAACTGACTGTGCGAAAGCAGACCCACGCCATCACGACTGGGGAGACTTCGATAAACGTCGCTGCCATGTATCGATCCAGATAGCGCTGAAAAGTCATGCCAACGCATGCCTGAGTGATTTTCAAGTCCAAACGTAATGTCCAAACTTGCTGAGTTCTGATCTAGATCAACTAAGGCAACGTCATGGAAAATCTGCCGAGCATGAAACGCCAAACCACAAGCCGTAAGGGAAGCGCCCGCTCCACCAGAGGCTGGCACTAACGCCACTGATAAACCCTTGGTTCTAATTGGTTCGCTTAGATTCTCTATCAACCACTCTCGAGAGTCAGGAATAGTTGCCACATGTTTGGCTGAAAGTCGCATCGCGCTAGACCAGGTTTGAGTACTTGTGGTACCGATAACCACCAGGATCACATCACTGTGGGTCATTTCAATTTCAGAAAGTTCCTGACTAACAAACACTCGATAAGCCTGGTCAATTTCTGCCTTGGTGGGTTCACTAGCGATAACTAGATGGGTTTGAGTAACTGCAGCTATAGTTTTGAATTCGCTGATTACTCGATCGTCACTTGTAATTAACAGGGCATGCATTTGAACTCCAGATTCGAGAGTGCGCAAAATCGCGCGCCTCCGAAATCATCTAACTATGTATATCTGGCGAGAATGCCTGACACCGTGATGTGGTTAGCAAGAGGTTGTGGAAAAGGTGAGAGCCCTCTCGGGGGGAGAGGGCTCTCTAATCGATACGGGGGGTGTATCGATAATGACTACTAAAAAGCGGTCAAGATAAGGGTTACTAATTTTTCTCGAAAATTCAAGTTAATTTCTTGTATCAGCCATTTCGGCCAATTCTTTAGCCATTTCGATACCTCGTCGAATCGCTTCGCCTTGCCACGAAATCCAGGCACCCACACCGTCACGAGTTCCAGAGATATATCCCGTCAAAGCTTTTACATAGGCTGGTCTGCCAAGTAAGTATGCGCCGTACTCGCTCATCACAAGTCCGTCGTTGTCCACATCGCGCGAGGCGAGAATCAATCGCGTGCTGGCGCGTGCAACTAGATATGAACCTTGCGAAAACGGACGCAATGTTGCTAGCTCAGCATGGGCAATTGCAGCAACCAAAATCGAAGACACTTTTGATTCAATGATTAAGTCCGTTAATTGACTGAGTCTTTCTTGCAAAACTTCATGTGGTGGCACACTCCCTAATCGAAGTGGATCATTTACAACATTGGTGGTCCGAGGTCTGCCACGATCCTCATCTGTCGATACGAAAGTGTGTAGTCGCGCTAACACCTTGAGTGGCTCTGACTTAAACGCCAAACGCTGCAGATCTGCTTCCGCGGTAACTAAAAGTCCTTGATCCGAAAGTGAACCCATTGGTGAGCCTTCCGGTTCCATGGTTGGATCCTTTGGCATTTGCGCGCCGTCTAAAGCGGCAGTTGCAAAACCGGAAATTCTTCGGGTGTAAGGGATCAGCGCATCTTTATGACGACGTACAGTTCGATTCCACATCAACTCGTCAATTGCTTTCAATGTAGTTTCGCAATCACTGGCCACACCAGGAATCGAAAGCAAGTTAGTTAATGGATCAATTTTGGATTGCGATGACACTTTTATTACTTGGAGCCAGAACGCAAGTTAGAAATGGTTTGCACGGTATTTGTTACTGACTGAGCAGTCTTAGTTCCAAACGTGATCTTAGAAATCTGACGCTTAGCTAAAAGTCCAAGCACAATTGCCCCGACAGTAAGTCCACCAACTACGAACAAGAAACTCACCCAAAGCTCGTAGCCAAGTGTGTTTAAGTAGTACGCAATCGCAATGAAAACAAAAATGCCCGCAAGATTTGCCATCGCAATTGCTGTAATGAAAAGGCCTGAAGATTTTGCCAAACGACCCACGGATTCTTTTGCCTCGGCCTGCGCCAATTCAATGTGGCTAGTAACAAGCGAAGTTAGATCTTCTTTGATCGAAGTGATCATTGCTATGAAGTTCGCATCTTTTTCTAGGCTCATAGTTATATCGTATTACAGGCTAGACGCTTAAAAAATCTATTGTTCTATTCGGTTTTATAGCGGCCGATCACAACGGAACGCATCGAGATAGCTAATACCGAAACAGTAATGGCAACCAAATTAGTAAGGATGATTGCAAACTTACTGGTTGCCAGCATTTCGATATCAGATCCAAATGATACTTCAGCAATTAATAGTGCAACGGTGAAGCCGATGCTAGCGAGCGTACCAACAACAACAACGTCCCACCATGACAGCGCAGGATTTAGTGTGCCGCTGGTAAATCTCGAAACTAGAAAAGCACCTAAAGTGACACCGATTGGTTGACCAATAATTAGTCCACACATAACGCCCATAGTCAATGGATCTGAAATAGCTTCGGCCAAAGTAGTGCCAAGTACATTAACTCCGGCTGCCAAGAAAGCAAAAACCGGAACTGCAAACCCAGCACTAAACGGGCGAAGGGTTAGTTCCGCTTTGTCGCAAGGTGAGATTATTTCGCTTTCGGTTTTTCGAACTCTCATCAAAAGTCCCAACGCAACGCCCGCTATCGTCGCATGGATACCACTTCTAAACATTGCATACCAAGCCAATAGTGCCAATGGAACGAAAATGTATGCGGAAGTTATTTTCCTATTTTGTAAAAGCCCAAACAATGTCAGTAATGACGTAGCCGCTACAAACCAATTTAGGTGGAATCCATGACCATAAAAAATGGCAATTACTAAAATTGCACCTAGATCATTAACTACCGCCAGAGTCAATAGAAACGAACGTAATTCAATAGGCAGTCGTTGACCTGCGATTGCTAGTACTGCCAATGCAAAGGCTACGTCGGTAGAAATTGGTAAACCCCAAGCCGCTTGAGCTGGGGTGTTGAAATTGAAAGCTAAGAAGATTGCAGCTGCAGCGAGCATTCCGCCTAGTGCAGCGCCAATTGGTACCGCAGCAATTCGTGGATTTGAAAGTGTTCCAAGAACGAACTCGTGCTTTAGTTCGCAGCCAATCACAAAGAAAAAGATTGCTAATAAAAAGTCAGATGCCCAAGCACCTAGTGACAGGTGAAGTCCTAGAGACTCGGGGCCAACTTGAAAACTAACAAGTGATTCATATGTAGATGCCCAATTTGAGTTTGCCCAAACAAGTGCAAATACTGCTGCACCCATCAAAAGAAGGCCGCTCACTGTTTCGTTTTTCAACGCTCGAGATAGCCAGCGCTGCTCACTTTCTGGAACAGGGTTGAGCACATCTACTTCATGGACCATATATTCAACTTTATCTTAAGAAATTAGTCATCATCAGTTGATGTGTTACTCAACCCATCACTAATTAGATTCATAATCGTTGGATCTGCAAGCGTTGTTACGTCACCAAGTGTTCTATTTTCAGCAACATCCCGAAGCAAGCGACGCATGATTTTTCCCGAACGTGTCTTTGGCAATTCTGCAACGATCAAGATCTGACGGGGACGTGCGATTGCGCCGATCTCTTTAGCAACGTGAGCGCGTAATTCTTGTGCAACGCCTGGTCCATCTTCAGAACCGGCACGCAAGATTACGAATGCGACAATTCCTTGTCCTGTTGTTTCATCGTTAGCTCCTACGACTGCAGCTTCAGCAACAGTTGGATGTGAAACTAATGCAGACTCAACTTCAGTTGTTGAGATGCGATGTCCAGAAACATTCATCACATCGTCGACACGACCAAGTAGCCAGATCGCACCGTCGTTATCCCACTTAGCGCCGTCACCTGCGAAGTACTGTGACTTAAATCGTGACCAATACGTTTCTTTGTAGCGTTCCATGTCGCCCCAAATACCTCGGAGCATTGCAGGCCATGGCTGGGTTAGTACTAAATACCCACCACTGCCGTGTCCGACAGCTACCCCAGCATCATCAAGAATCTCGGCAGAGATTCCTGGAA
>JAIOWT010000017.1 GCA_021742025.1 Candidatus Nanopelagicales bacterium | reverse complement strand
TGTTGACGACTATGTCCAAACCCATGAGCCCGTGGGCTCAAAGGCTTTGGCTGGTCGCCATTCGCTTGGCGTATCTTCGGCCACCATTCGCAATGACATGTCCGCGCTTGAAGAAGACGGTTACATCAGTGCGCCCCACACCAGCGCTGGACGCATCCCAACCGACAAGGGTTACCGCCTGTTTGTTGACAAACTCAATGCCGTTAAGCCGATGTCGCAACCAGAACGTAAAGCTATTCAATCTTTTCTTGATCAAGCAGTTGACCTTGACGATGTTATGAACCGAACAGTTCGCTTGCTATCCCAATTAACTAAGCAAGTGGCTCTGGTTCAATATCCATCGCTAGGTAGAAGTACAGTTCGACACATCGAGTTAGTTAGTTCAGGTAGCACAAAACTTTTGGTGATCCTGATTGCTGACACTGGTCGGATTGAACAGCGCAATGTCGAAATGATGAGCAATGTTCCAGATGATTTCATGCATGACTTGCGAACGAGATTAAATGTTGCTTTGGATGGCCAATTGTTTACCGATGTGCCAGATCGGTTAATAGGAATGGCAGATAGTTTTGCGCCAGAATTCAAGCCAGCCGTGAATACCGTGGTTGCAACAATCCTGGATGCTGTTGTTTCGCAAAATGAAGAACGTGTTGTTGTAGGCGGCACTTCCAACTTGGCTCGCGTGGGTGAAGACTTCACAACTGCAGTCGGTCCAGTTCTAGAGGCTCTCGAAGAGCATGTGGTATTACTTCGGTTGTTTGGTGAAGCAGCAGAACCAGATTCACTTACAGTGCGAATCGGTCATGAGAATCCAGTTGAAGAATTGCAGCGTGCCTCCGTCGTAACCGTTGGTTATGGCTCTGGAGATCAAGCGCTTGCAACAATGGGAATTTTAGGTCCAACCCGAATGGATTATGCCGGCTCAATGGGCGCAGTCCGAGCTGTTGCTAAATACGTCGGCCAGATTTTGAAGGACCAGTAAACATGACTGACTACTACAAAGTTTTGGGTGTAACTCGGGAAGCAACTCAAGAGGAGATTAAGCGTGCATATCGAAAGCTGGCCCGAGAACTTCACCCAGATGTAAATCCTGGCGCCGAAGCTGGCGAACGATTTAAAGATGTCACTTCGGCCTATGAAGTTTTGTCTGATCCCCAAAAGCGCGAGATGTTTGATCTTGGCGGCGATCCGTTTTCTTCCGGTGGTGGCTTTAACTCAGCAGCGGGGTTTGGTTTCGGAGACATTGTCGATGCTTTCTTTGGCGGCGGTGGCCAGCGTGGTCCTAGGTCACGTAAGCGTCGAGGCCAAGACGCGTTAATCAGACTTCAAGTAACTCTGGATGAAGCTGCATTTGGATCAACCCGGGAATTTGCTGTCGATACTGCAGTTACTTGCACGTCATGCGCTGGTGAAGGAACTTCGGCGGGACAAAACATCGTGAGCTGCACCATGTGTGCTGGACGTGGTGAAGTTCAGTCAGTCCAGAAATCTTTCTTAGGTCAAGTAATGACATCACGGCAGTGCCCACAGTGCCAAGGTTTTGGATCGCTTAATCCACATCCTTGTGCGGAATGCGCCGGCGATGGTCGAGTTCGAACTAGAAGTACTCTGTCAGTCCAGATCCCACCTGGTGTTGAAGGTGGCACTCGAATTCAGATGACAGGCCAAGGTGAAGTTGGACCAGGTGGCGGACCAGCGGGCGACCTTTACGTCGAACTAATTGAATTGCCGCATCCAGTTTTCCAGCGCAATGGAGATCAATTACATGCAACCATGTCGCTGCCAATGACAGCCGCGGCACTTGGCGCAACTATGGAACTTGAAACATTAGACGGGACTGCGCCAATTCACGTTAAGCCAGGAACTCAGTCTGGATCAACGGTTACTTTGCGTGGTCAAGGAATGCCAAGACTTAGAAGTTCTGGCCGAGGTGACCTAGTAGTTCATCTAGAAATTCTCACACCAACCGGCCTAGATCAAACTCAAGAGGATTTGATCAGGCAATTGGCAAGTTTGCGTGGCGAGGAAACTCCTTCTGGTCAATTACACGAACAATCATCAAGCTTGTTCGGCAAACTTAAGGATGCGTTTACCGCCCGATGACTGCTGCAGTATTCCTGGTTAGCCCAGGCGAGATTTCTAAAGAGACTAAATCCTTCACGCTGGATGGCGATGAAGGGCGGCATGCTGCGACCGTTAAGCGAATGCGCGAAGGTGAAGTAATTCATCTGTGTGACGGTCAAGGATCGCGAGCAGTTGCCACTGTGGTTAAGGTGCACAAGCACAGCTTGGATTTGAGCATTGATCAATTTACTTTTGAAGATGCACCGGAACCAAAATTTATTGTCGTGCAGGCTCTTGCCAAGGGAGAACGCGCAGAGCTTGCCGTTGAAATGCTTACCGAAGTTGGTGCTGATTCAATCATTCCGTGGCGGGCTGAGCACTCAATAGGCAAGTGGGATTCCATTGAAAAGGGACTCGAGAAGTGGCGTCGCACTTCGCGCGAGTCAGCTAAGCAATCCCGACGCGCATGGATTCCTGAAATTTCTGAGTTACAAACAACAGCCCAGGTTTGCGAATTGATGTCGCAAGCGCAAAGCGTATTTGTATTGCATGAAAGTGCGGATCAGGCCTTAGCTGCGTGCGCAATTAGAGAGCAAGGAACCATCATGATTGTCGTGGGTCCTGAGGGTGGAATTTCACCAGATGAACTTGCAGCATTTTCAAATTCTGGTGCGCGAGTAGTACACATGGGTGCAAGTGTGATGCGCACGTCAACAGCAGGTGCGATTGCAGTGGGCGGACTCCTAATGCGCAGCCAGCGCTGGTCTTAGGTCAGGTAGTTATGAGTACAGAACCTGATTGCTTATTTTGCAAGATTTCATCTGGCGTGATTCCAACGGATGTTATTTTGGAATCTGATAATGCAATAGCTTTTCGCGACATTGATCCAAAGGCTCCAACACATGTGCTAGTAATTCCAAAGAGTCATTACGCAGACGTAACTGATCTGATGGCGAGCAACCCATTATTGGCTAGCGAGCTCTTGACCTTGGCAACGAACGTGGCACAACAAGAGGGCCTGGCCAACGGTTACCGAATTGTGACCAATAACGGGGAAGATGCTGGCCAGTCCGTTGCACATGTGCATTTCCATGTATTGGGCGGCCGAAGCCTGTCTTGGCCTCCGGGATAGCCGACTCAGACTTTTAGTTTCTGCCATAGAATTAGGTCAAATGACAGTCTCTGCCTCGCCATCCCACACCGTGGTGATCGTGCCAACTTCCACTCCGATGGTTTCAGTTACGGGCGCACGCGATGAACTTATTAGAGTTATTGAAAAGTCTTTCTCCGACTCAGTCATTTTGGTGCGCGGTAATGAAATCACAATTGATGGACCGAAACCAAGCGTTGATCTAATCGAAACTTTGATCTCAGAAATGTTAGTAATGCTGCGCACTGGGCAAGGTCTAACACCTGAATCAGTCGAGCGATCCATCGCGATGCTTCGCTCTGATGTTCGTCCAGCTGATGTCTTGACTGCAAACATACTTTCTAGTCGTGGTCGCACCATTCGGGCGAAAACCTTAAACCAAAAACGTTATGTAGACGCGATTGACGAAAACACAATTGTTTTCGGAATCGGTCCGGCTGGAACTGGTAAGACATACCTTGCGGTGGCAAAAGCGGTTCAAGCATTGCAAAGTAAACAGGTAACTCGAATCATTCTTACTCGACCCGCTGTTGAAGCAGGAGAGCGCTTAGGTTTTCTACCTGGAACTTTGAGTGAAAAAATCGACCCGTACTTGCGTCCGCTTTACGATGCATTGCATGACATGGTCGATCCTGACTCAATTCCACGTTTGATGACAAGTGGAACTATTGAAGTTGCGCCATTGGCCTACATGCGCGGTCGCACACTTAACGATGCGTTCATTATTTTGGATGAAGCCCAAAATACCTCGGCTGAACAAATGAAAATGTTTTTAACCAGACTTGGGTTTGGATCCACCATGGTTATCACCGGAGACGTTACACAAATCGACTTACCAAGTGGTACTGCCAGTGGCTTGCGGGTTGTTCGAGATATCTTGACTGACGTCGATGACGTAGCATTTTGCGAACTAACTTCAACAGATGTGGTGCGACACAAATTAGTTGGCCAAATTGTCGATGCTTACGGTCGGTACGAAGAAAAGCGCGCTTCCCAGGATCAGCGTCCAGATCGTAGGAACTCCTAAATATGTCTATTGACGTTAACAACGAATCTGACTTTGAAGTAAACGAACTAGAAATCTCTTCGCAGGCTCAGTTTGTACTGCGTAGTTTGCACATCAATCCAGCAGCGGAGTTGTCCGTGCTATTGGTAGATGAAATTGCCATGGCTACCTTGCATGAGAAGTTCATGGACGAACCTGGTCCAACTGATGTTTTAAGTTTTCCCATGGACGAACTTCGGGCGGGTACTCCTGATCGAGTAAGTGATGAGGGAGTTCTAGGCGATGTTGTGCTTTGCCCAGCAGTCGCCGCTCGACAGGGTCAACAAGCTGGTCACAGCATGGAAGTTGAATTGCGATTGTTATTGACGCATGGCATTTTGCATTTACTTGGACATGATCATGCTGAACCAGATGAGCACAAAGTTATGTTCGGGTTGCAGGCTCAGCTGCTTGCACAATGGGAAGGTGAGCGCAACGCTCGTGGCTTAGCTTGAGTCAAAATGTTTCATTGTTGGTGTTAGCCAGTGTGATGGTCCTTTTGGCTGCAGTATTTGTTGCCACTGAAACCGCATTAGCTCGGGTAAGTAAAGCCACGATTGACCAGCTTCGCAAAGACGGAAGTAAGCGCGCTAGTCGCCTTAGCAAGTTGCTTGATGATCGAGCAAAATATGTAAATTCATTGCTATTTGCTCATCTGACGTTGTCTACGATCGCAATTGTTTTGGTAACTACCGCTTGCTTAAACATTTTTGTCGACAATAACGCAGCTTTAGTTGCTTCGTCAGCAATTATGGTTCTAGTTGGTTACATAGTTCTTGGCGTCGCTCCGCAAACTTTGGGTCGCCAAAAGGCAGACAAGATTGCACTCTCAACTGTGCGCATAACACGCTTTGTCACCAGTGTCTTTGGACCTATGAGTCGCCTGTTCATTTTGGTTGGAAATGCCATTACTCCTGGTCAAGGTTTCCGCGAAGGTCCATTTTCAACGCAAGCAGAATTGCGCGAATTGGTGGACATGGCTGGTGCCGATTCGGTGATTGAAGATGATGAGCGACAAATGATTCACTCCGTCTTCGAACTAGGCGACACTATCGCCCGGGAAGTAATGGTTCCACGAACTGAGATGGTGTGGATTGAATCCCACAAGACTTTGCGACAAGCCATGTCACTTGGGCTTCGCTCTGGTTACTCCAGAATCCCGGTAGTAGGTGAGGGGATCGATGACATCGTTGGCGTGGTTTATGTCAAAGACATAGCTCGTCGAGTATTTGAACACCAAGAGTCACAGAGCACTGAGCGAGTTTCAGACCTAATGCGCCCAGCCTTCATGGTTCCCGATAGCCGAAGCGTCGACGAACTATTGCGAGATATGCAAAGCGCGCGAACCCACTTAGCTGTTTTAGTTGATGAATACGGTGGCACTGCCGGACTTGTAACAATCGAAGATGTTATTGAAGAAATCGTCGGTGAGATTTCTGATGAGCACGATGTACTTGGACCTGACATTGAAGAGTTAGCTAATGGCGAGTATCGAGTTAGCTCACGACTTCATATTGATGACCTTGCAGAATTACTCGAGACCGAGATTTCGGATGAAGGTGTAGACACTGTTGGTGGTCTTATGGCTAAGCGACTTGGTATCGTTCCAATTCCTGGGGCAAGGGTTGAGATTGAAAACTGGACTTTGACTGCAGAATCAACAGCTGGCCGTCGGCATCGAATCGATACCGTAGTTATCTCACGGGATACTTTCACAACTGAAGATGAAGTTGATTCAAATGAGTGACTGGAATCCGGAAGACGACAAGTTAGCGACACTAGCGAAAGGTGCTCGTTCTAGAGTTCAGGCTAAAGTCGGTGCAGCACTTCGCGATGAAACTGGTCGAACTTATGCCAGCGCAGAAGTTTCGATCGGATCTTTGAATTTGTCTGCAGTAGAAATGGTTGTAGCTCAAGCAGTTGCTTCAGGATCTACCGGCGCAGAGTCGATCGTTATCTCGCCACAGAATGAATACAGCTTCGAGGATCCCGATATTGAATTAGTTCGGGCCTTTGCCGGTGCGGGAGTTCCGGTTTACATAATTGGTGAAATCGGCAGTCCTGTCGATGTCCGATTAACGTGACAACCTCGCGTGCCGGGTCTGCTGCACGGCATGCATCGACCACCAATGGCCGACAACTAGCAGTCGTATCAGTTTTACTGGCATGTGTTTTGTTCAGCACAAGTGCAACTGGTCGAGCGTATTTAGACTTTCCAGGAAGCAGCATCTCAGTTGGCGCTTGGCGAGTATTCCTCGGTGGAATCGGCCTAGCAGCTTATGCTGCAATTCGATACGGGACTGCTGGGTTACGAAAGCTAATCAAACTGCCAATCGTTTGGGTTATGGCTTTGGCTGTGCTTTCATATCAAATCTCATTCTTCATTGGCGCAGCCCGCATCGGGGTAGCGATGGGCACACTCGGAGCGCTGGCAACCGCCCCTTTTTTTGCTGGGGTTCTGGGTTGGATGGTTGGTACCGGAAAACCAACAGTGATTTGGGCAGTATCGACGCTTATGGGAGTTGTTGGGCTAGCGCTGATAACTGGTGTCAGCGAAGTTCGTGACAATTTAGGATTCTTCGCTGTTTTTATTTCTGGGGTTATGTATGCGATCTTTACGGTCTTTGGAGTTCGTCTGACTCGTACTCACGATGTGACGGGCGCAGAAGTATTGGGCGCAGCTTTTGGAATTGGCGCAGTTTTGTCTCTTCCCATTGTCTTGTTTACAAGCGCTTGGATTAACAGTGCGGTCTTGGTTGGTTTTGTGTTGTATATCGGATTGGCCACAACAGCACTTGGCTACATTTTGTTTGGAAATGGGTTAACTCACTTGAGCCCTGGCACGGTTTCAACTTTGACATTGGCAGAACCGGTATTAGCCACTTTGATGGGAGTATTCATTTTGGGTGAAGCGATGAATCTGCGCGGCTGGATTGGCTGCGCAGTTATTATCGGTGCACTTGCGCTTCTGGGTATCGTTGAATCACGAACCCCAACAAAACCATCCTTGGAGACTTCAAATGCGTAGTGGCTTTACCTGCATTGTGGGTCGTCCAAACGTTGGTAAATCGACGTTAACTAACGCTTTGGTAGGGCAAAAGGTAGCAATCACTTCTGACCGACCACAAACAACTCGACATACAATTCGGGGAATCGTAACAAAACTCGAAGGCCAATTGATTTTGATTGATACCCCCGGAGTCCATAAGCCAAAGACACTCCTGGGCGAAAGACTTAATGCGCTAGTTGCAGATACTTGGTCTGAAGTTGATGTTGTTGTGATGTGTTTTCCAGCAAATGAGGCAATTGGTCCTGGCGACAGGTTTATTGCTGAACAGATTGCTGCGATTCCACGAGTAAAAAAGGTTGCAGTCGTTACAAAGATCGACACCACCGATAAACAAGCGGTCGGTGAGCAGTTGCTTGCAGTTCAAAAACTAGGCCAAGAACTTGGAATTGACTGGGCAGAATTGGTTCCAGTTTCTGCAGTTGCAGATAATCAGGTCGATCTACTTAGCAATTTACTTATGGGAATGTTGCCAGAGGGCCAAATTCTTTATCCCGGCGGCGAACTCACCGACGAGCCGGAGCTAATCATGATTGCTGAATTGATTCGGGAATCTGCGCTCGAGGGAGTTCACGATGAATTGCCACACTCGATTGCAGTTGTAATTGACGAAATGGCGATGCGTGCAGATCGACCTGAAGATAGGCCAATTATGGATATCTATGCCCTGATTTATGTGGAGCGGGAAAGTCAAAAGCACATTGTGATTGGCAAGGGTGGCAGCCGTTTAAAGGAAGTTGGAACTGAAGCTCGAATTGCAATCAGCAAAATGTTGGGCGTTCCGGTTTTCTTAGACATTCGGGTCAAGATTGCCAAAGATTGGCAGCGAGATCCTAAGCAGTTATCAAGACTTGGTTTTTAATTACTCTTTAGTGTTTTCTACTAACTCAGGAATCAAGTCATAGCGCTTGCTATAGGTGTCCAATAGCGCTACCAGCGCTGCGGCTACAGGCACGGCAACAATTGCGCCGACTGCGCCAAATAGATTTGCAAAGACTATAACTGATCCAAATGCAATCGCGGGATGAATGTCCATCGTGATTTTACTTAGCCTTGGCGAAAGTAAATAGTTTTCAATCTGCTGGTAAACCGACGCGAAGATAATGATGGAAAGTGCATCAATTGGACTATTGAAAACTGCAAACAGCACTGGGATCAAAATTCCCAGGTAAGTTCCGATGGTTGGTATGAACTGACTTGTAATACCCGTGATTAAGCCAAGTGGTAACCAGTAAGGCAATCCGATTGCAGCAAAGAAAATAGAGTGCGCGGCAGTTGAGGCAAGTGCGAGCAATAGTTTGGAAACTACGAATCCACCAGTTTTCTTAACGGTGATTTCCCAGGTAGTTACAACAACTTTTTGGGCGCCAGGATTTAGTAATGCACCAATCTTGCGCTTAAGGCGGGGAGCATCTGCTGATAGATAAAAAGAAAACAAGGCAAGCGTTAGTAGTTGAAATAGGCCACCAACAATTCCGGTAATGATTCCAACAAAGCCACCAGCAAAGTTGCTTGCCCAATTAGCTATTTGGGATGGCTGGACATTTAGCTGATTGATTAGAGTGTTGGGATCCAAGTCTTGGTTAAAGGTCTTGTTAATCCATTGCGTTAAATCGGTTACTAAATTTGGTAAATCAGAAATTAAGGATGATGCCTGAGCAAACAGAATTCCACCAAATAGCGCCAGGAATCCAGCTGCAAGTACTGTGATGCCCAGCATCGTTACGCCCGTTGCCGAACCCCGTCGCCAGCCACGATTTGAAAGCGCAGACACTGCTGGCTCCATGGCCACCGCAAATAGTAAGGCCAGTAGTAGCAGCAGAATAAAACTTACATTTTGTTGAAACACCCACAAGCCCAACATGGCGGCGGCAGTGAAAAGGATTATCGTGCGAAAGACCCATTTGATAGATGCTTGATCGAATCCAGTCACATTTACTGGCTCTTTCGGTGAAGTGCTCATGAAATGAGGTTACCTGACCAATACCTTGGCATTGGACGTGACACCATAGACACATGCCCAGTTATCGCGCCGAAGCAATCGTTTTGCGCACACATAAGTTGGGTGAAGCCGATCGGATTATCACTTTGCTTACCCGAGAGCGGGGCAAAGTTCGCGCTGTTGCTAAAGGGGTGCGCAGAACTAAAAGCAAGTTCGGCGCTCGATTAGAACCATTTAGCCGCGTAGATCTATTGGTTTTTGAAGGTAAGAATCTTGACATCATCACACAAGCTGAGTCATTAAATGCTTACGGCCAAGATCTAGCGCTGGATTATTCTCTGTGGACTGCAGGGCAAACGATGTTGGAGACAGCAGATCGTCTCACATCAGAAGAATCGATTTCAGCAGAGGCTCAATACTTACTTCTGGTTGGCGCACTAAGAACTCTTGTAACAGGTGAACATGCAGCAGGTCTGGTACTGGATGCGTTTTTGCTTCGAGCACTTTCTATGGCTGGGTATTCACCAACTTTGAATGCCTGCGTGATTTGTGGAGTTGCTGGAACCCAACCTTTCTTCCATGTATCAACTGGTGGCGCATTATGCGTAGAGCATCGAGTACCTGGCAGCGTGGCTCCTCGGCCAGAGTCGTTCGAGTTAATGCAAGCATTGATGTCAGGGGATTGGGAAATCGCTGATGCTTCGGTAACAAAAGATCGAAACGAAGTCTCAGGACTTGTTGCCGCATATGTGCAATGGCACCTTGAGCGAGGACTTCGGTCACTGCCATTAGTTGATCGACAAGCTACCTGATTATGAAAGACTTAAACCATGTTGCTTAACCCGCCACCACATTCATCCGGGGTCAAGCCACCAAAGATTCAGCCTGACTTAATTCCAAATCACATTGCAGTTGTTATGGATGGCAATGGCAGGTGGGCGAACGAACGCGGACTGCCGCGCACAGCTGGGCACGAAGCTGGCGAAGCAAGTTTGATGGACTGCATCTATGGCTCATTGGAACTTGGTGTTAATTGGTTGTCCGCTTACGCATTTTCAACCGAAAACTGGCGCAGGTCTCCAGAAGAAGTTCGCTTCCTGATGAACTTTAATCGCGATGTAATTCGTCGGCGTCGTGATGAAATGAATGACATGGGTGTTCGCATCCGTTGGGCGGGTAGGCGACCAAAACTTTGGCGTTCTGTCATTGAGGAATTGGAAGCCTGCGAGAAGCTAACTGCGAAGAATTCAAAGTTAACTGTGACCATGTGCGTTAACTATGGGGGACGAGCTGAGATTGTTGATGCCGTATCGGCTATTGCACAGCAAGTTGCAGACGGAAAAATTGATCCCAAGAAAGTTACTGAGAAAACGATAAAGAGATATCTAGACGAGCCAGATATGCCCGATGTAGATCTATTTGTTAGATCAAGTGGGGAACAGCGATTAAGTAATTTCTTACTATGGCAAAGCGCATATTCGGAATTTGTGTTCTTACCAACGCTTTGGCCAGACTTTGATCGTCGCCATTTATGGCATGCCTGCGAAATATATGCCTCGCGGGATCGTCGTTACGGGGGAGCGGTACCTAATCCACTCCCGAAGGATTAGCCGTTCTTGCAAGATCGGCAGATGCCGGTAATTTCAAGCGTGTGAGTGATCTCGGTAAATCCGTTATCTATGCCAACTTGCTTAGCCCAAACTTCTAACGCTTCGCCCGTTATCTCAATGGCTAGTCCACATTGCTTACAGGTTAGATGATGATGGTGATTGGCACTGCATAGTCGATATTGAGATTCACCATCAGAACCAATAATCATGTCGACATCTCGCACCTCAAACATCTCGGTTAAGTTGCGATACACAGTTGATAGCCCAATTGTTTCGCCGTCTGCGGTTAAGAGTGCATGTATTTCTTGGGCGCTACGAAAGTTTTCCTGTGAAGCTAGGGCTTCAGTAATTGCTTTGCGCTGTTTTGTTAAGCGTTGAGTAGCCATGTTTATCCGTGAACCAGTGTGACAATTACAAACATAATGATTACGCCGGTAACTGTGGCAAGTAGTGTCATGCGCGATGGCTTAGTGCTGTGTGCCTCAGGCAAAATGTGCGAAGTCGCAAGGTAAATCAAGAAACCAGCAAATAGTGCCAGGTATAAACCTAGAACGTTATCTGCAACAACAACTCTTGCACCAAGGAATGCGCCAGCGATTCGAGCTACGCCATCTGCGATAAGAAGCAAGATTGCTCGGGTCTGCCACTTACCTGCTGAAATCAACATCGACACAGTATTCAAGCCATCAGTAAACGCATGCGCCAATACTGCAATGGCAACAATCCAACCAAGAGATGAGCTGACCTGAAACGCTAAACCAATTGCCAGTCCGTCCAGGAATACGTGAATCACCATCGCAGAGGCTGCGATTACACCAGTTGCGTTATGTGAATGCTCATGAGTGTCGCTGTACTTTGAATCGTGAGGTTCGTGAGCACCTGAATAGCGCTCCAAGATATGTAATGCGAGGAATCCAACTACAAACATCACCATCACAGCTGGCACATGTCCAACTTCTAAGTCGCTGAGTTCAAAAACTTCTGGAATCAGATCAAAGGAAACTAACCCGAGTAGCAGTCCAGCACTTAAGCCCAGAACTAGGTGCATCCGTTTGCGCGCTCGAAGGGCAAGGAATCCACCAAGAAACGTGGCAAGCACGGTACCGAGTGCAACAAGAACGGCCACGGAAACTCCTTTAATGAGAACAATTCCCAACAGTAAACTTAATGGGAATCATTGTCAATAAGCCTGCGCCATTTTTGGACTAACCCGTGCTGTAATTGGATTATGGGCCAAGCAAACAAACCGAAAAAACCAAATCCAGCGGTCCCTGTGGTGACGCATTCTGCATTACGCAAGCGGGTAACGGATTTTAGTGCGCCAGTTCTATTGCGAATCCACGGCCTGCCAAAGTTTCTGGTGCCAGGACTCATCGCAGTTCTAATGCTCTTGGGTCTTTTCTTGCCGGCCCCTTACTCAGGCATTGCTCTAACTGTTGTCAGTGTTTTCATTGGCTGGCTCATGTATTTGTCGTGGCCATTACTGGATTCAAAATCTAGATTGATTCGTTTCTTAGTTTTTGTAATCTTGATCGCTGCTACTGCAATCAATTACGGCGCTTAACTTTATGCTTGGTTCGTTTCACGCAGTATGGACTTTTGACGTAACTGATGCCGTTTCGTGGAAGTTAGAAGCTAAGCAGGCAATGAATGTGCTGCAGGCGAGGGCAGGGTTTGTTGCCGGAAATATTTTTCATAATGCCGATTCCTTCGAACGCTACTTGATAAAGACCGATTGGATTGACGTCGGTTCCTATCGCCGGGCACTTGGCTCGATGGAAGCCAAAGTTGGGGTTTGGCCGTTTCTGGCAAACATGCGGGATGAACCTACGGCGTTCGAGATGCTTATGGATTTTCGGCCTGATTCAGTAACTGAGTATGAGTCGAGCATTAATGACGATCTAAATACCGGTTAAAACTCGATAGAATGGGGTTTCCTGCTTCCGGCAACCAGTCGGAAAGCCTTATCGGATGTTGAGTTTCATGGATCGCGTAGACGCTGTTGTAAATCTGTCCAAACGTCGGGGATTTGTTTTCCCAAGTAGCGAAATTTACGGTGGATCTCGATCTGCCTGGGACTATGGGCCACTTGGCGTAGAACTCAAAGAAAATGTTCGTCGGCAATGGTGGAAAGCCGTTGTTCAATCCCGCGAAGACGTAGTCGGCATCGACTCTGCCGTAATTTTGGCGCCCCAGGTTTGGGCCGCATCTGGACACCTGGCAACTTTCACCGACCCGTTGACTGAGTGCACCTCATGTCACAAGCGGTTCCGCGAAGATCACTTACTTGAAGAATTCGAAGAACGTAAAGGCCGCGCACCTGAAGGTGGCTTAGCTGGCGTACCTTGCCCTAACTGTGGAACTAAGGGCGAATTCACTGAACCAAAAATGTTCAATGGAATGCTTTCCACAAACCTTGGTCCAGTCATTGATGAAAACTCACTGCATTACCTACGTCCAGAAACTGCGCAAGGTATTTTCACAAACTACGCAAACGTCGCTGCATCCTCACGTAAGAAGCCACCGTTTGGTATCGGTCAAACTGGAAAGTCTTTCCGCAACGAAATCACACCAGGAAACTTCATTTTCCGAACTCGCGAATTTGAACAAATGGAAATGGAATTCTTTGTTCCACCTGGCACTGACGAGCAATGGCATGAGTACTGGCTCGAAGAGCGTTGGAATTGGTATGTAGACCTAGGTCTATCAACTGACAACTTACGTCGCTTTGAACATCCAAAAGAAAAGCTTTCGCATTACTCAAAGCGCACAACCGACATTGAATACCGCTTCCAATTCGGTGGCAGCGAGTTTGCCGAACTTGAAGGTATTGCAAACCGTACTGATTTTGACTTGAAGGCTCACATGGAAGCTTCTGGAAAAGACTTGTCATTCTTTGATCAGGAATCTGGTGAGAAGTATGTGCCTTACGTAATCGAACCTGCGGCTGGTCTTACTCGAGCAGTACTTGCATTCATGCTTGAGGCCTATGACGAAGATGAAGCGCCTAACACCAAGGGTGGCGTTGATAAGCGCGTAGTGATGCGTTTTGATAAGCGCCTGGCACCAGTAAAGGCAGCAATCTTGCCGTTGTCACGAAATGCTGAATTGAGTCCAAAGGCTAAAGACTTGGCAACCGAACTTCGCAAGAACTGGAACATTGAATTCGATGATGCCGGTGCAATCGGTCGTCGCTACCGTCGTCAAGATGAAATCGGAACTCCGTATTGCATAACCGTTGACTTCGAAACCTTAGAAGACAATGCGGTAACGATTCGCGATCGAGACACCATGGAACAAGAACGAGTTGGACTTGATTCAGTTGTCTCTTGGTTAGGCTCTCGCCTCATCGGCTGCTGATGTTTGCAGATTTATTAGCCACTGATCCGGTTATCGAGCTTGCGCCAATGGCGGGAGTTACTAACCGAGCGTTTCGCAGAGTATGCCGTGAGGCTTCCACTCAGATGCGAAATGCTGCGGGTCAAGTAGACGTTGATCACACGGTTTACGTAGCGGAGATGACGACTTCGCAATCATTGTTGATGCGCCATCCAGAAACCATGGACTTAGTAACTTTTGATTCGGATGAAAAAACCAGAAGCGCTCAGCTTTATGGTGTTGACCCCGACATTGTTGGCGCCGCGGTAAAGATGCTGGTAGATGAAGACATGGCTGATCATGTTGATTTGAATTTTGGTTGCCCAGTTCCGAAAGTCACGCGCAAAGGTGGCGGTAGCGCATTGCCTTGGAAGCGTGATCTGTTTTCCAGCATTGTGAATTCAGCAGTAAAGAATGCGCAAGGCAAAGTACCGGTCACTGTAAAGATGCGTGTGGGCATTGATGCTGATCACATTACTTATCTAGATGCTGGAAAAATTGCCTCTGAAGCAGGCGTAACTTGGGTTGCACTGCATGGTCGAACTGCTGCTCAGTATTACGGTGGCAAAGCAGACTGGACAACTATCGCCAGACTCGTTGAACACATTCCAAATACCCCAGTGCTTGGTAACGGTGACATTTGGTCAGCAGCTGATGCGCAGCGCATGCTCGATGAAACTGGCGCTCGGGGAGTAGTAGTAGGCAGAGGTTGCCTAGGCCGCCCTTGGTTGTTTGGCCAAATCCGCGCATCGTTTGCAGGTGAGGCAGTTCCGGCAGAACCAAATGCTGGAGTAATTGTTGATTTAATGCGACGTCATGGTGACTTGTTAGTCGAAATGCACGGCGATGAATTTCGAGGCTGCCAAGAAATGCGCAAGCACATGGCTTGGTATCTAAAGGGTGTCGTGGCTGGCAGTGAAACTCGAGGCGCACTGTCGTTGATTTCCAGCTTGAAAGAATTTGATGATTTGTTAAGCACAATCAATCGTGATCAAATCTTGGATGAAGAACTAGCAAAACTTCCACGTGGCAGGACAACTCCAGATCGCCGAGTAAATCTGCCAGACGGTTGGCTCAATTCCCAGAGCATGTCCCAAAATGAAGTTGAAACTGTTCGGGAAGCTGAACTATCAGTCAGTGGTGGATAAATGATTGGCAACTATTCCGAATTTGATTCGCAGCGCTGGGTTAATGAACCAAACAAAAGCGTAGAGCGAACAGAGTTCGCGCGCGATCGTGCCAGAGTCATGCATAGCTCAGCGCTTCGTC
>JAIOWT010000016.1 GCA_021742025.1 Candidatus Nanopelagicales bacterium | reverse complement strand
CCTGGTGGCTTTAGCCTTGGACGACAGGGTCCGGTAACTGAAGGTTTGTTTATCTTCGTTGTTGGACTTGGTGTACTTATCGTTGCCGCAGTATGGATCGGAGCGAAAGCAAAGTAATGAACGAATTAGAGCACCCAACCGGTGATCCATACGGCGCCAAAGATGGCAAAGATTTAATTAGTGGTATTGCGGTATTCCCAATGGAACCGCATGTTCCTCGTAAGGCTGACATAGATCCTAAAGCTGCGATTCGCGCTGAGCGCCAAGTTGCAACCATGTTTGGCTTGTCATCTTTGATGATCATCCTTTTCATAGTTGCCTACATTAAAGTTCCAGCCGACCTACTGATCACGATTCCTGTTATCGGCACGCTAAATGCAAACCACCTTGCAATTGGATTCACCTTCGGGATGGCAATCCTGCTAATTGGACTTGGCGCGATCCACTGGGCCAAGAAACTTATGCCAGATGAAGAAGTGGTTCAAGAACGTCATGCCTTGACTTCAACAAATGAAGAACGTGCTGCAGTTCAGTCCAGTCTTCAGCGAGGTGCGGCAGAATCAGGCTTCAAAGAGCGCAAGATAATCCGTCGCTCACTACTGGGAGCACTTGCACTCTTCCCAGTTCCACTAATCGTGTTATTGCGCGATCTTGGACCTTTGCCAGGTACCCGGTTGCGCGAAACTATTTGGGATAAAGGCATCCACTTAGTGACAGATGCGACTTACAAAAAGATCAAAGCATCAGATATTCCATTGGGTGGCCTGATTAATGCGGTCCCAGAAAACTTGATGGAAATTGAGCACGAAGAGATGAACTTAAACCAGCGCGGTAAGGCTTCGATCATCATTGTTCGCATGGATCCGGCCGATATCGTTTCACAGCAAGGCGAAACCTGGGATTATCAAGGAATCTTGGCTTTCTCGAAGATTTGCACGCACTTAGGGTGTCCAACATCACTTTACCAACAGCGCACTCACCACTTGCTGTGTCCGTGTCATCAGTCTACGTTTGACCTATCAGACTCGGGCAATGTGGTTTTCGGACCAGCCGCACGTCGCATGCCACAGCTTGCGATCACGGTTGATGCAGAGGGCTACCTAGTTGCCCAAAGTGGATTTAATGAACCAGTAGGACCTAGTTTCTGGGAGCGCGGATGAGCACAACCGAAGAGTCAATTCAGGCACCAGCACATGCTGCGCCAACCACTAAAGGTGGTGCTGTCGGTTACTACATTGATGATCGCCTAGCTTCTGCTAGCTTCACCAAGCGCCTAGTCGACAAAGTATTCCCAGACCACTGGTCATTCATGCTTGGCGAAGTGGCGCTTTACAGCTTCATTATTCTGTTGCTTTCCGGCACATACCTAACCCTGTTCTTCAATCCATCAATGACTGAAGTTGTTTACAACGGTTCTTACGTCCCACTTAAGGGCGTAAAGATGTCTGAGGCCTACTCCTCAACTCTGGCGATTTCCTTTGATGTTCGTGGTGGCCTTTTGATGCGTCAGATTCACCACTGGGCTGCTCTGTTCTTCACTGCAGCAGTATCTGTTCACTTACTTCGAGTTTTCTTCACAGGTGCTTTCCGCAAGCCACGTGAAATCAACTGGGTAATTGGTACCTTGCTTTTGGTTCTCGCTCTACTTGAAGGTTTCTCTGGCTATTCACTTCCAGATGACTTGCTATCTGGAACTGGTCTTCGAATTGCCCAAGGAATCATCCAGGCAATTCCACTTGTTGGTACTTACGTTGCCATGTTCTTATTCGGTGGCGAGTTCCCAGGTACTGACATCATGCCGCGACTTTACTCAATTCACATTTTATTGATCCCAGGTATTTTGTTGGCTTTGATCACTGTGCACCTGATCATGGTGTTCTACCAAAAGCACACCCAGTTCCCTGGACCAGGTCGCACTGAAAGCAACGTTGTTGGCTTCCGCTTGTTCCCGATCTACATGGCAAAAGCTGGTGGCTTCTTCTTCGTAGTGTTCGGTATCACGGTTTTGATCTCTGCCCTAGTAACAATCAACCCAGTTTGGTTATACGGTCCTTACACTCCATCCCAGGTAACAGCCGGCTCACAGCCTGACTGGTACATCGGCTGGCTTGATGGCGCAGTTCGATTGATGCCGAACTTGGAGTCAGTAATCTTTGGTTACACACTGAGCTGGAACATTCTGGTTCCTGCGCTTGTGATTCCAGGCATTATGTTCACTGCACTTGGCCTGTATCCATGGATTGAAGCCTGGGCGACTGGCGATAAGCGCGAGCACCACCTATTAGATCGTCCGCGCAATGCTCCAACCCGAACTGGTCTTGGTGTTATGTCGCTTACCTTCTACATGATCCTGGTTATCTCCGGTGGTAATGACATCATTGCCTCCGCATTTAACCTGTCGATTAACCAGATCACTTGGACATTTAGATTCTTGCTGTTCATACTTCCTCCCCTAGCGTTTGTGATCACCAAGCGAATCTGTCTTGGCCTACAACGCCGCGACAACGACAAGCTGCTTCACGGCTACGAGACTGGTCGAATCCTTCGTTTGCCAAATGGTGAGTTCATTGAAATTCACGAACCAATTGGCGAAGCCGAAAAGGCTAAGTTGCTTGCAAAGGCGGATGTAGTTCCTATGGAATTGCCATCTGCAGTTGATGCCAATGGAGTTCGCAATCCAAAGGCTGCTAAGTCCAAGGCCCGAGCCAAGCTTTCCCAGTGGTTCTACTCTGATGTAATTCCAACTCCAACAGATGAGGAAATGCGGGCAGCAGCTGAGCATGCAGCCCACGAATTACACGAAGCTGAATCTCACTTAAAGCAAATCACCAATCATTAACAATTAAAGAAAACCCCACCTGATTTTTCAGGTGGGGTTTTCTTGTGGGAAAAATCTTTTAGTTGGGTGTTCCAATCAGTTGCTAGCCAAGGTGGTTCGGCGCTCAGTTGCAAAGGCCTCGGCGAATGGGTCTTCAAACTCTTTCAGTGGGCCTGCTGCGCACTGCAACACAGCATCAGCCAACTCGGGGTTTCTAGCCAGAACTGGACCATGCATGTAACTGCCAAACACATTGCCGTGCCAAACGCCTTCGTGTTGATCGAAGCCGTTTCCAATGCCGCTACGAACTAGTCCAAGTGGTGGCATGTCTTCACCCAGCCGCGTTAGGCCTTGATGGTTTTCAAAGCCAGTAAGCATTGGCAATCCACCACGATTTGGTTGAATTACTAACTCCCCTACGCTTCGCGGCGACGAGTCGTAGACAGTGTGGGCGTCCACTAAGCCAAGGCCAGAAGTAACTTGGCCAGAGGAGTCCGGCAATGACTCTCCAATGATTTGAAAACCAGCACAAATAGCAAGCACTGTTGCGCCACCGGCCGCGGCATAATTCAATCCACCATCAAGCCTTAGCATTTCTAGTGCCGCTGTCTGTGGTCCGTCTTCCCCACCACCTAGCAGGTAGATGTCACCTGACCTAGGAACTGGCATTCCTGGAGTTACTTCCACCAACTCAACATCTAAGCCACGGGCTTTTGCTCTATGAACCAGAATCTCGGCATTGCCTTGATCGCCATAGGTACCAAGTAGATCGTGATACAGGCGCACAATAATTAGGCTCATTGCGCATCACTCTTACCTTTAGAAATTCCCATTTCAGCAGCCAGTAGATCTTGGAAAGCGGTGTAACTAACAATCGCCTGAAGAGGTTGGCCGGTACAAACCGCAACAGCCTCTGCAAAACTTGAAGCAACTGAGACATCGATACCTTGCACGCTCAAACGGTAAGCAACATCTAGTCGCCTCTCCCCCGTGCAAACTACTTTCTTGCCTAGCAACTTGGAGTAGTCGATGTCCCAAAGCCAGGAAGTGTCGCGTCCATCTATCCCACGAGCATTCACGGAAAGCACAACTTGACCGGCGGTTACGTCTCCTAGCGCCTGCCTCCAGCTCTCTGGGTTCTTGGCTAAGTGGGTTGGTACTTTTCTGCCAGGGACTGAAAACTCATGAATTCGATCCGGAGACTTACTAATCAGATCTTGCGCTTCGTCGGCCAGAATCTCGGCGCCCATTAATCTGGCTGCTTCAATGACTAGGACTGCGTTGCGTTGAGGTCCATTCAGTCGCTTGTCAGCTCGAACATCCGGCAACTGTGCTCCTAAGCCACATGGACATGAGTAATCCCCACTCGACCAATCCAATATGGCTGCGCAGTTAGGGCAGGTTGCCGCATCAGGATGTCTGCGGCCATTGAATGAAACCCGGATCACATGGCCAGCATTTGCAACTGCGTATTCAAGAAACGGATCATCTCGATCTATCACGATAGTGACGTCATCCTGAGTGAATGTTTTGTGCCACAAGGTGGCAACTTTGCGAACTTCCCCTGTTCTATGCAGTTGGTCTCGGGAAAGATTTAGCAGGACTACGACCTTAGGCGAGAGCTTTTGGTACATCTCTGGCAGATACATTTCATCGCATTCGATAACTGCGAATCGATTTCTAGGTTTCTGGGCTAACAAGGCTGCAATTCCAGCCGGCATGTTGGCACCGGACGCACTGGTGCTGACACCTTCACCTGCAAAATCCCGAAGTATCGTTGCCAAGTTCTTGGTGGAAGTGGTTTTTCCGTTAGTTCCGGAGACTAAAACTACGTCCCGGTTGGCACCAAGTTTTGTAATTGCTTTTGAGTCGAGTGCAAGAATTACTCGGCCACTTAACGTCTCACCGCGCCCGCGCCCAAAACTTACTGAAAGTTGACCTGCGAGCTTTCCAGCTAAACAAGCTGTAGTGAGTCTTAGGGAGCCAGCCACAATTAAAGTTGCGTTGAATTACTTTACGAATTGGCCACGGTAGTACTCGAAAACCAATCCATAAATAGCCATCATTAATGCAAACAGCCCAATAACCATCATCCATCGTGCAAACACAAAGCCCAACACAAAGATGAAGGTTGAAGCACCAATTGCAAACGGCCACCAAGAATGTGGTGAGAAGAAGCCGTAATCAGTGTCAGCATCAGAGATCAATGCATATTCGTTATCTTCTGGAAGTGCGCCAACTCGCTTTGATGTAAACAACACATAGAAGGCAATCAAGAAAGCTAGCCCGCCAGTTAAGGCTAAGAGGGATGTTCCAATCACATCGCCACTCATGAACCAATAAACAATTCCTAATAGGAAATACAACGCAGTTCCGAGAGCAAATAATTTGCCACCAACGTTCATTTAAGTGCTCCTAACCCTTTGAACCGTTTGCGGCATTCTCAAATGCCCGATCGCGATCTGCTTGTTCCATCTGAGCCACTTCAGGGTGGTGTAAATCAAAGGCTGGACGTTCACTACGGATTCGTGGAATTTCAGTGAAGTTGTGGCGCGGTGGTGGGCATGATGTGGCCCACTCAAGTGAGGCACCCCAGCCCCAAGGATCATCGCAATTGACCATCGGAGCATACTTGGCTGTCTTGTAGATGTTCCAGAAGAACACAAACGTCGAGGCACCCAGAACGATAGAGCCCACCGTGGAAATCATATTGAGCGTCGTAAATCCATCACTTGCCAGGTAGTCGGCATATCTACGAGGCATACCCTCCACACCCAGCCAGTGCTGTACTAAGAATGTGATGTGGAAACCAAAGAAGACTAACCAGAAGTGAAGCTTGCCTAATCTTTCATCCAGCATTTTTCCAGTGAACTTTGGCCACCAGAAGTAGAAGCCAGCAAACATGGCAAATACAACGGTTCCGAACACCACGTAATGGAAGTGTGCAACGACAAAGTATGAATCGCTGACATGGAAGTCAAGTGGTGGAGCCGCAAGAATAACTCCGGTTAGTCCACCAAACAAGAATGTGGTCAGGAAGCCGATCGTCCAAAGCATTGGGGTCTCGAAACTAACTGAGCCACCCCACATTGTGCCGATCCAGTTGAAGAACTTAACGCCCGTAGGCACGGCTATGAGCATCGTCATAAACGCAAAGAACGGCAAGTTGACCGCCCCCGTTACGTACATGTGGTGCGCCCATACTGCTACTGAAAGACCGGCGATTGCGATAGTTGCAAACACAAGTCCCTTGTAACCAAAGATTGGCTTGCGGCTAAACACTGGCAAGATTTCAGTTGCAATACCAAAGAACGGCAAAGCCAAAATGTAAACCTCAGGATGTCCGAAGAACCAGAACAAGTGCTGCCAAAGGATTGCGCCGCCATTTGCAGCATCGAATACTTGCGAGCCAAACTTTCGATCCGACTCCAGCATCAACATTGCAGCTGCAAGCACTGGGAAAGCCATCAGCACAAGAACGCTTGTTAGCAGGACGTTCCAAGTGAAGATCGGCATGCGGAACATCGTCATGCCTGGTGCGCGCATTGTGAAGATTGTTGTAATGAAGTTAACTGCACCAAGAATGCTTGCCATACCTGACATGGTCAGGCCAAGAATCCACAAATCTGAGCCAACGTTTGGTGAGTTGATTACGTTTGAAAGTGGGGCGTATGCGAACCAACCAAAGCCGGCTGCTCCACCTGGAGTTAGGAAACCAAGCATTACGATGATTCCACCGAACAAGTACAGCCAGTAGCTGATCATGTTAAGGCGTGGGAACGATACGTCAGGTGCACCGATTTGTAGCGGCATGATTGCGTTAGCAAAGCCAGCAAAAAGTGAGGTTGCAAACAAGAAGAGCATCAGGGTTCCGTGCATTGTGAACAACTGGTTGTACTGCTCGTTACTGACGAATTGCAATCCTGGACGGGCTAATTCAGCGCGAATTACTAGTGCCATCAACCCGGCAATTGCGAAGAACGCAAAGGACGTGACCATGTACAGATTGCCGATAACCTTATGGTCAGTTGACGTCATCCATCCGACAACCTTGTTGCCCTTTTTTGCAGGTGGACGAAGCGGTACCTGTGTCGTTGTTAGGACTGGTCTGTCTAAAATTGCCATTAGGAAACTCCTGCTACTTCTGATCGACCTGAATCGATCACGCCAATTTGTCCACGTTCCTTTAACTCAGCAATGTGAGCTTCGTACTCTGCTCGGGTAACTACTCTCACATCGAAGAGCATCCGGGAATGATCAACGCCGCAAAGTTCCGCACACTTGCCCATGAATACACCTTCAGTGTTTGGGGTAACGGCGAACTTGTTGTTACGCCCTGGCACAACATCCATTTTCATTAGGAAGGCTGGGATCCAAAATGAATGGATTACGTCTGGCGAAGTAAGTTCGAAGGTGACTTTTTCATCAACAGGTAACCAAAGAACTGGTGGCTCACCGGGTGTACCGACGTCATATACGCCTTCGTCTTCGTAGTTGAATGCCCATGACCAGCGCCATCCAACAACGTTCACGCTATGCGAACTACTCTCGTCAACTTTGGTCAAAATTGTTTGGTCACGTTGTGTGAAGTAAAACAGAGCCATAACCATCATCAACGGAACGACGGTATAAAGAATTTCTAACGGCACGTTATAGCGAGTCTGCTGCGGAAGTCCGTCGCCTTCTTTGCGGCGGTAAGCAACAATTGCCCAGATCAACAGGCCCCAAACCAAAACACCCACAATTAAGGCAACTAGCCACGATCCCTGCCATAGCGAAAGGATGCGGTTACCCTCTTCGGTAGCTGGCTCTGGCATACCAAGGCGGCCATACTCGTTGTCGATTGAGCACCCGGACAAAATTACAGCTCCAAGTAAAGCCGCAGAAATGGTTCTAATCTGCTTTCGACGCACTGTGCTTTTCACGTGTGAATAGGCCCTTCAGGTTCAATCAAGTAAGAGCACATTTTGCGCGCCAATACAAGGTTTTCTTGTTACAAAGACTACCTCACGAGTTTGAAAAATCGAGGTTCGGGACTAGTCAAGGGACCAAAATCACATTGTCGAAGGTTGGACTAACTGCTCCCGCTAACGGACTTAACCAAAGCCAACTGGAACCCCAGATTCCTTCCAACAGGCACTACTTACCTGGACGAAAAAGTGGCGGAATCTCGAGCAATCTAGGCAACATTTGGCAATAATCCCTACGGGACATGGCTTTTGCCCCCATAGATGCAAGATGACTGGTCATCCACTGGGTGTCGATCACTCTTGCACTTCCATCATTTAACAGCCCGGCCAAGTGAATCAACGCGACCTTAGAGGCGTTTTTCGCGGTGTGAAACATGGACTCACCGGCAAAAAGTCCTCCTAGTTCAAGGCCATAAAGCCCGCCGACAAGTTTTCCATCTGAATCCCAAACCTCAATGGAATGCGCAAAGCCCAACTGGTGCAAAGTCGTAAATGCCGAAATTACATCTTCATTAATCCAGCCGCTCTCCCGTTCTGGGTTTCCGCAGGCGCGAATCACGGCCGTAAAGTCCACGTCTAATGTCACTTTGAATTTTTTCATTTCCGATTTCATCGATCTCGAAATATGCAACTCACTTGGATAAAAAATTGCTCGTTCTTGCGGCGACCACCAACCAATTGCAGATTCATTTCCATCTATTTCGTAAGGCATGGGAAACAGAGCGGATCGATATGCAGTCAACAAAATTTCCGGATCCCAAGTCGATCCAAACTTTGTAAGTTTTGGCCAAATAATTTTGGGGTTAATCTCAAGTCGAGATCCAGTTGAATCAAACTCACTAATGGCGATTAGATCAATGTCCTCTGGTGCCAGCACAGGGTCAGGAAAATCATTGACCTGAGCGCTATGCATTGAAAGCTACTTACCTAGATGACTTGCCACATCTTGCGCGCATTCACTTCCATATGCCTGGTCAAGTCTGGACAAGAATTCCGACTTGTCCAAGATGTACTCCTGAGTTCCAATGGTTTCAATCACGTAGGTGGCAAGTAGCGATCCAACTTCAGCGCATCGCTGTGGTGACAATCCCCAACCAAGTCCAGTTAGGAATCCGGCACGGAAAGCGTCGCCGACTCCAGTTGGATCTTTGATGGATTTTTCTTGCGCAACTGGAACCGAAATATCAAGTCCATCACGCGAAGTAATACGAGCGCCCTTACTCCCCATCGTTGTGACGCGAATTCCAACGTGATCCAAAACTTCATCAGTTGACCAACCAGTTCGCTGTTCAATCAAGGTTGCTTCGTATTCGTTGTTAAACAAGTACTTAGCCCCATCCACAACGTCGATTGTTTGCTGACTATCTAGACGAGGCAGTTGTTGAGACGGATCGGCTACGAATGGGATTCCCAATGACTTGCAGGCAATTGTGTGCTTGCCCATCGCAGCTGGGTCATCTGCACCAATCAAAACCAGGTCAATTCCGCCAACCTTTTCTGAAATCTTGGCTAACTCAAGTTCAATCGATTCGCTCATTGCACCTGGGTAAAACGATGCGATTTGGTTTTGTTCCTGATCCGTAGTGCACATAAATCTGGCGGTGTGTGCAGACTTGGAAATGTGCACATATTTGCAATCAACGCCGTGGCTTTCAAGCCAAGACTGGTATTCGGCAAAATCTGAGCCTACGGCTGCAACCAGGATCGGGTTACCACCTAAGACACCCATTCCAAAACCAATGTTTGCTGCGACACCACCTCGACGAATTTGCAAGTCATCCACCAAAAATGACAGCGACACATTGTGTAGCTGGTCTGCCATTAATGAATCATTGAATAGGCCTGGAAAGGTCATCAAGTGATCAGTTGCAACTGATCCAGTTATGGCTATACGCACAATCGGAGAGCCTAACAATAAAAACCACCCCTAACTAGGTAGGGGTGGTTTTATTTGAATCTATTTTTTAGAGCTTAGTTAAATGAATCTCCACAAGCGCATGAACCAGACGCATTTGGATTGTCAATTGTGAAACCCTGCTTTTCGATGGTGTCTACGAAGTCAATGACGGCTCCACCAAGGTAAGGAACGCTCATGCGATCTACAACGACGCCAACGCCATTGATTTCTTGACGTACGTCGCCATCAAGGCTGCGATCGTCGAAGAACAACTGGTAACGCAGACCAGAGCAACCACCAGGCTGAACCGCAATGCGAAGGTTTAAATCATCGCGACCTTCTTGGTCGAGCAAAGTTCTAACTTTTACGGCAGCAGTTTCCGTGATTACAACACTGCTTTCTTGTGCAGTTTCAGTTGTCATGATTCTCCTTTGTTGTCTTCGATTCTAAAGAAGACTTTGTCAACGCTCGGTGTCACCGTTGCTATCTATAGGCTACGTGACTCTGATGAAAATAGCGATATTTCCATCGATAGATCGGCGGCAAAACCTATCTGCGTCCCCAGGTTTGGGACATTCTGGCACTAACTTCCGCCAATACCTCAGCTGGTGAAGCCATGGATCTTTCTCTGCCAGCGAACTCCGTCATTGAGTATGCCGAATCTATTCCAGCTGTAGCGCACTCACGCTTGCCTAGCCTGACTTCGCCGGCTAGCGCAACGCATGGTTTGCCAAGGGCCGCAGCATGACTTGCGACTCCAGCAATTACTTTGCCATGAAGACTTTGATCATCGAGGCAGCCTTCACCCGTGATGACTAAATCTGCACTGTTGATTTCATCGTCTAACTTCACAATTTCAAGTACCGTTTCAATCCCTGCGACGCGATTGGCGCCCAGCAAAAGCAACCCATAGCCCAGTCCGCCAGCTGCCCCTGCGCCAAGTGCTACCGCTGGATCCTTGCCATCGGCTCTGCGCCCACATAAGGTCGCAAAGTTTTCTAGCGCGCCTTCTAACTCCATGACGGCAAATTCATCAGCACCTTTTTGTGGACCAAAGACTGCGGTGGCACCACGCAAGCCAAGCAATGTGTTGTCGACATCACTGGCTGCAATCAGTTCTACCTCAGAGACTTTTTCCAAGGCAGCGCTCAACTCAACATTCGACAATTCCTTTAACGCTGCGCCACCGTTATCAAGTGCGCCATCGGCGGTGGCTCCAAGCGCCGCGAGCATTCCAGCTCCTGCGTCATTTGTTCCACTTCCCCCGAGGCCAATCGTGATTGTCTCGGCGCCTCGATCAATTGCTTGAATTATCAATTCACCTACTCCAAATGTTGAAGTAACTCGAGGATCGCGATTGCCTTGTTCAATTAGGTGTAGGCCACATGCCTGCGCTGACTCAATCCAGGCTTCTTTACCTCGAAGCAGAAATTGTGCCGGAGTTTTTTTGCCAAGCGGTCCGGTCACGATTGAAGTGATTAGTTCGCCACCCAGAACGGCATGCAGTCCCCCAACGAAACCCGGTCCGCCATCTGACAGCGGTGCAATAACAACGTCATCGTCTGGATGGACTTGGAGCCAGCCGTCCCGTATTGCATTTGCTGCCTCAACTGAAGTTAAGGTGCCCGTGAAACAGTCTGGGCTTACTAAAACGCGCATGTTCGTAAGTTAGCATTACGGCTATGAGTAACGATGAGACCACGGGCGAATCTGGCAACGGCGAATCTGGCAGTAGCGAATTAGGTAAGGGCCGTCCAACGCCCAAGCGAAAAGAATCTGAATCTGCCCGAAAGCAAGGCATCAGTGTTCCAAAGGATCCAAAAGCTGCCCGCCGTGCGGCACGAGATCGGGATCGAGAAGCTCGAGCTAAGTCTCGGGCTGGATTGATGGCTGGAGATCCTGCTTTTTTCCCAAGTCGTGATGCCGGTCCAGTTAAGGCCCTGGTTCGTGACTACATCGATCGACGTCGCACAGTAGGCGAATTCTTCGTACCGTTTGCATTTGTAGTTTTGCTGTTGGGACTTGTTAACAATCCAACAGTTCAGACCACAGTTGTTTATGTGTGGACCAGCGTTTTGTTACTTGTAGTGCTCGACACGATTTTGGTTGGAATACTTCTAGGGCGTTCGCTTCGCAAAGAATTCCCGGATAAGTCACAGCGAAAAGGCGCAGTTTCCTATGGCGTGCTTAGAGCCCTGCAGCTTCGCCGATTTAGAATTCCACCACCACGAATTAAGGCTGGCGGCAAGCCAGTTACGCCTAAGATTAAGAAATAAAGACTTCGTAATCACGCGAATGCTGAAGGTGGGTTAATCATGGCTTGGACTTGGATTTATCAGAACGAAGATGGCTCGCCATCACCTTCTCTGCCACCTGAGGCTGTTATGACTCCGTTCCCAACTCAAGCCGATGCCGAAGAATTCATTGGTCAAACTTGGGAAGATTTGCTTTCTGGTGGAGTCCAGGCAGTGACGCTCTATGAAGATGACCGTGAAGTGTATGGTCCTATGTCGCTTAAACCAGCTGAGTAATTTCTTTTCCAATTTATCGCCAGGCCTTGCTTAATAAAGTTTGTGCTGTGCTAACCTCCTGATACCGCGTTACCAGCGAAGTTCGGTGAAACTCCGGCGCTGTCCCGCAACTGTGAAGTGATTGAAAAATCGCAAGTCAGGTCGCCTGGGAATGTGGTTGTCGTAAAAACTCTCGAGGAAGAGTTCGCCGAATCACACCTTGTGTGTGCTGCGTCGGATATTTCTTCGACCACACAAGGAGAAACATGTTCAAGAAAATCCATGTGGTCGTTGCAGTTAGTGCACTATTTCTAACTGCCTGTGGCCAATCAAATACCGCAACGCCAGAAGGCGCCGAACCAACGGTTGCTGCTAGCTTTCCGGTAACTATCGAAAACAACGGAACTTCTGTTGTAATCCCAGAACAGCCAGATGCAATCATCTCGCTATCCCCCACTGCAACTGAAATATTGTTTGCTATCGATGCTGGCGATCAAGTAATCGCAGTTGATGATCAGTCAAACTACCCAGCTGATGCACCAATTTCCGACCTATCGGGCTTCACTCCAAACCTGGAATCAATCGTGGCCCTGTCACCTGATCTCGTCGTTGTCAGCTTTGACGTTGACGGCATTGTTGCAGCACTTACTGCCGCTGGAATTCCAGTTCTTGTGCAGTACGCAGCCGCCACACTTGATGACACCTACCTCCAAATTACTGAACTTGGATCTGCAACTGGACAGACTGTTAAAGCGCAGGAGTTAAGTGCCCAAATGAAGTTGGACATTGACGCGGCAATCGCACAGGTTCCAGCCGAAGCAGCCGGTCTGACATATTTCCACGAACTAGACAACACGCTTTACACAGTTACCTCTGCAACATTCATCGGTTCCCTCTATGGACTCGCTGGTCTAACCAACATTGCTGATGAAGCAGCAGATGCAGCTAGTGGTTATCCGCAACTATCTGCTGAGTTCATTGTTGATGCCGATCCTGCAATCGTGTTTCTAGCGGACACCAAGTGCTGTGGCCAAACTGCAGAAACTTTGGCGCAACGTCCAGGCTTTGAAGGCTTGTCAGCGATTGCCAGCAATAGCGTTGTCGAACTTGATGATGACGTGGCATCACGTTGGGGTCCTCGCACCGTTGACTTTGTGAAAGCAATTGTCGATGGCGTGCTAAAAGTTACTTCTAAGTAAGTAAAGCTCAATGAGAACAGCGACAGTACGACGGATTTCACCATTTATGTGGACCGTTAGTGCTGTCGCTGTTCTCGTTACATTGACCCTTGGCGTTTCTATTGGCGCCGTTTCGCTTCCACCGCTCACAGTTTGGGCGGAAGTCTTTAGCAACGTATTTGGAACTGCGACAAACTCAACTGCTTCTGAATCGACAATTGTTTGGCAACTACGTCTGCCACGAGTTTTGCTTGCTTTTGTAGTTGGCTCGATGTTGGCTAGCGCTGGGTGCGCCTATCAAGGAACATTCAGAAATCCCCTTGCCGACCCTTATCTCTTGGGGGTTTCCGCTGGGGCTGGATTGGGCGCAACGATTGCAATCTTTAATAGTTCTGGCGCAACAAGATTTCTGTTGCCTTTGGCCGCCTTTGCTGGTGCCCTCGGCGCTGTGGTGCTCACCTACTCACTTGGTCGATCAGCAATCGCAGGGCGCTCGTCAACTGCGCTGATTTTGGCCGGTGTTGCAGTAGCGAGTCTGCTAACCGCAATTCAAACATTGCTGCAACAACAAAACACTGACAAGATCCGAGAGATTTATGCTTGGGTACTCGGTCGACTTTCAACATCAGGCTGGAATGACTTAGTCATCATCACGCCTTACATACTTGTCTGCATCATTGTTCTACTTAGGTATCGAAGAGTGCTCGATGTGTTTGCTGTTGGTGACGAAGAAGCCTTAACAATGGGGCTGCCTGTTGCCAGAGCGCGCGCCGCAATAATTGTGGCAGCATCACTGGGAACTGCTGCTGCCGTTGCCGTAACTGGGCTAATCGGTTTTGTGGGAATCATTGTTCCGCACATACTTCGATTGATAGTTGGTAACTCCTACCGAATTCTTTTGCCGTTATCTGTGATTTACGGTGGAGTCTTCTTGGTGTTGGCCGATATTCTGGCGCGCACAATTTTGGCGCCACAAGAAATCTCTATTGGAGTCGTTACCGCATTACTTGGTGCTCCTTTCTTTCTATTCGTACTCGGTTCAAGCAAGAGCGGATCGGTGACATGACCAAATTAACGGTGCGTGACTTGCACGTAGAACTCGATCACAAAACAATTGTTAGCAACATTGATCTAGAAGTCGCAGTTGGTGAATGGACCTGCATCATCGGCCCTAATGGCGCTGGAAAATCTTCGCTCCTTAAGGCCCTGGCTGGAATCATTCCCTCAACTGGACAGATCCTGATCGATGATTCAAATATGCGTGATCTTTCACAACGTGATCGGGCATGCTGGATTGCATACGTTGCCCAAGAACCAGTAATGCCAGGTGGCATGCAGGTGTTTGATTATGTACTTCTTGGTCGTACTGCTCACCTAAAGATGCTCGCAACTGAATCCCCCAAGGACCTGGACATTGCGCACTACGTAATTTCTGAATTGGACTTAGAAAAATTTGTAGCCCGAGACGTTGCAACACTTTCGGGTGGGGAACGGCAACGTGTGGCGATTGCTCGAGCTTTGGCACAAGCTAGTCCAATAATTCTTCTTGATGAACCGACGACTGCACTCGACGTTGGTTACCAACAAGAAGTTTTGGAATTAATCGACAGACTGCGAAAGGAAAAGAAGATTGCAGTCATCTCGACAATGCACGATCTAACGGTCTCAGGACTTTATCCAGATCGTTTGATGCTTTTGGCGGAAGGCAATGTGGTTGCATCGGGTTCTGCTGAATCCGTTTTAACACCAGAAAACATTGCCCGCCACTATGGCGCCAAAGTGACGGTTATCAATCACGAATCAGGGCCAGTAGTTATTCCCGAGCGAAACTAGTAACGCGAAAGAAATTTTGAGATAAATCTTCTACTTAGTAGTTGAATCCACAAATGGCGGCTTCGTTACCACGACTTCTAAATCGCGTCCTCGCACATCAATGATTAATGTGTCGCCAAGTGATACCTCAGGTGATAACAGCGCTAAGGCAATTCCTTTTTGTAACGTTGGAGAAAATGTTCCGCTAGTAGTTTCGCCAACTACATCGCCAGAAACCGTTTTTACCTGCATGTGACTACGTGGAATTCCGCGGCCCGTTGCCAGTAATCCCCAAGCAACTCGTTTTGCACCTGCTGCCTTTTCGGCGGTTAGGGCTGCTTTGCCAGAAAACTCCGGCTTTTCCCAGCCAACTGCCCAGCCAGTTTTAGCTTGGACCGGACTAATCTCTGGACTGATGTCTTGACCGTGCAAAACATATCCCATTTCTGTGCGCAAAGTGTCACGGGCACCTAAACCACACGGCAGAATTCCTAGATCTGAGCCAGCTGCTAGTAACGCAGTCCAGATCGCAACCAGTCCTGCGTTTTCGATTACCAGTTCGTAGCCTGGTTCACCGGTGTAACCTGTGCGGCAAATACTTACTGCAAAGTCATTCCACTTTGCGTCTGCAAATGCCATGTAGTCATGATCTGTTGGTAAACCAAGTGCTCCAACAACTTTGCTAGCGCTTGGTCCTTGGACTGCAATGATTCCCTGCGATAAGTGATTGTTCTCAATCACAATTCCGTTCGGTGCAAGTTTTTCAAGGTGTGCGACTACGGTGCTGGCATTTCCCGCGTTAGGAATAAATCGCACTTCTTCATCGCTGACTAAGTAAACAATTAGATCGTCAATCACGCCACCGGCTTCGTTGCAAAGCATTGAATATTGCGCTTGCCCTGGCTTGATGCGATTTAGATCGTTCGTGAAAACACTGTTAGCAAAAGCGTAGGCACCATTTCCCAAGATGCGAACTTTGCCCATATGTGAAACATCAAAAATTCCAACCGCATTTCGCACAGCGGTGTGTTCCGCCACTGTTCCTGAGGTGTATTCAATTGGCATATCCCAACCACCAAATGGACCCATCTTGGCGCCAAGGGA
>JAIOWT010000015.1 GCA_021742025.1 Candidatus Nanopelagicales bacterium | reverse complement strand
ATCCAAGTTTCGATTAGATCCTTGGTGAAAACTCCACCCTCAAGCAAGTATTCGTGATCTGCTTCTAGGGCATCGAGAACTTCTGGCAATGACGATGGCACCTGCGGGATATCTGCAGCTTCTTCAGGTGGCAATTCGTAAAGGTCTTTATCAACTGGAGCGTGTGGCTCAATTTTGTTCTTAATTCCATCTAGTCCAGCCATCAACATGGCAGCAAATGCCAAGTAAGGATTGCTAGACGGATCTGGGCAACGGAATTCAATTCGCTTTGCCTTCGGGTTACTCCCAGTTACTGGAATTCGAAGACATGCAGAGCGATTTCGTTGCGAGTAAACCAAGTTCACTGGAGCTTCGTACCCTGGCACTAAACGACGGTAGGAGTTAACTGTTGGGTTTGTGAAGGCAAGTAGTGATGGCGCATGCTTCAAGATGCCACCTATGTACCAGCGAGCAAGGTCCGATAGTCCACCGTACCCGCGCTCGTCATAAAACAACGGTGATCCGTTTGTCCATAGTGATTGGTGCACGTGCATACCGGAGCCGTTGTCGCCAAAAAGTGGCTTTGGCATGAAGGTTGCAGTCTTGCCACCTTCCCAAGCTGTGTTACGAATTACATACTTAAACAACATCACTTCATCTGCCGCTTTAAGCAAAGTGTTAAAGCGGTAGTTGATTTCCATCTGACCGGCAGTGCCAACCTCGTGATGTGAACGCTCAACTAGTAATCCAACTTCAGCTAATCGCACAACCATCTGGTCGCGCAGATCAGCCATTTGATCAGTTGGAGAAACTGGGAAGTAACCACCCTTGATGCGGGTCTTGTAACCTCTGTTATCGCTGCCATCTGCATTGAATTCATTGCCCGCATTCCAGGCGCCTTCAATGGAATCTACTTGGTACGTCGATTCGTTAGTGCTGGTCTTAAAGCGCGCGGAATCGAATACAAAGAACTCGGCTTCTGGAGCAAAGAACGCAGTATCTGCAATACCAGTTGAAGTTAAGTAAGCCTCAGCTTTTGCCGCAACGTTACGAGGGTCGCGAGCGTATGGCTCATCGGAGAATGGATCATGAACTGAGAAGTTCATAACTAAAGTCTTTTCTTTGCGGAATGGATCCACATAAGCAGTCGTTACATCCGCCAGTAACTTTAGATCGGATTCATGAATTGACTGGAAACCGCGAATCGAAGAGCCATCAAACATTTGGCCGCCTGCGAAGAAATCAGCATCCACAGATTCAACAGGAACGTTGAAATGCTGCATAACGCCCGGCAAATCACAGAAGCGGACGTCAAGAAATCGAATGTTGTTGTCCTTGATGTACTTAAGTGCATCGTCAGCGGTTTTGAGTCCAAGATTGGACATTGATCCTCCAAGTAGTTTTGTGCAGTTTTCAGAGTTTTCTCTGGCCTTGAACTCACAATAGTGGGAGAGGATTTCAACGCCGTGTCTCAAGTGTTTCGTGTTTGTTACAGCGAATCCCATTTCAAATTCCCTAACCCAAGAGTTAACGGATCCTGCAGGTATTGCCTTGGTGAGCCCCGCCACGGTGAGCACCGCCACCAACTTGGATTTAGAGTTAGGGCGTGGACAGAAAAGACATTGGCTCCTGGCTATCTGGGCCTAAAGCCGCCCTTGAGGACCAAGGCATGGACTTTGGGTACCCGGGCCAGCGCTTTGGGTTACCTAAACAGGGCATTGGTTCCGTTGCTCGAATGGGTCGCCGGATAGTTGCTCTCACCTTGGATTGGACCGCGGCGATCCTGGTGACTCATCTTGTTTTCCCTGATTTGGTTTATGGATCAGAAGGTTTTGCGGCGGCCACCTTAGGAATTTTTGCGGCCGAAGTCCTCGTGCTGACTGCCACAACTGGGGCAACTTTCGGTTACAAGATCGCCGGTATCAAATTGATTTCAGTAAGTCCTTCGCGGATCACTTTCCTCAAGGTGCTAGCCCGCACTGCACTGCTCTGCCTAGTTGTTCCGGCCCTGATTTGGGACCGTGATGGCCGAGGATTGCACGATAAAGCTGTTGGAACGCTCACCATGCGGTCGAGATAACAATTCAGACAAGAAAAGCGGGCAAGATAGAGACATGCCTTCACTAGATCTTCCTGCAGGTAAGACATCTGCATTCGTAATCAGTTTTGATCTTGATGCCGAAGAGGTTTGGCTAGCTGAAAACCCAGAAAATGTGAATCGCCCTGGCGTGCTGTCCCAGGGTACGTACGGCGCAAAAGTTGGTTTGGGTCTTGTACTAGATGTCCTCGATCACTTGGGGCTGCCGGCAACGTTTTTCACACCTGGTCGCGTTGCTGAGCGCTACCCAGATCAATTACGCGAGATTGTTGCGCATGGACACGAACTTGGTCATCATGGCTACACCCACACTTCTCCTACGAAGTTGTCTAAGAGCGAGGAATTGGAAGAACTCTTAAAAGGCAAAGCTGCTCTAGAGCAATTTGGAGTTCAAGTAACCGGTTATAGATCACCATCTTGGGAAGTCAGTCAAAACACATTCGATTTGCTCTCACAAAATGGGTTCGAGTATTCGTCAAGCATGATGGACGACATTAAGCCCTACGTTCACCAAAATCACAAGATCGTCGAGTTACCAGTTCAATGGATGCTCGATGATGCGCCGTACTTTTGGTTCAGCGTAGGCAGTGACTGGAATCGCACGATCAGATCGGCGCGCGACGTTGAAGAGATCTGGCGAGAAGAGTTCTTGGGAATTCACGGCCTCGGAGGACTGACAATGCTGACTATGCACCCACAGTTCATTGGACGACCAAGTCGGGTTGCGATGCTAGAGCGATTCCTAACTTTTGTTAAATCTCACGATGACGTTTGGATCGCAACAGCCGGAGAAGTTGCCAGAGCTGTTAAATGATTCAGGCAGTTAACTAAAGATTCCCTTTATCGGATCTAAGTAACCTTGCTCGTCGAGATAAGGCAGCACAAAGAACATCAGAACGGCAAAAATAATTGCCCACTTGATCAATTTCTTGGCAATAAAGATAACTACTAAAACAATTCCTAAAATGTAAGAAATAGGAAAAGATGAAAAGTAGTCCGTGAACATGGTTGTAGTTTCATTCATCTGCGTGGCATCTTTCTACCTTGTGGAAGTGGACCCTTTGGAATTGGCAGTGCAGTTTGGGGAAGTGCCTTTAGGCGGTTTCTAACTTGCGTTACTTCTGCTGGACGAAGTGCTTTGCCTAGCTTCTTAACTGTCTTTTGAAGATTAGTGATTGTCACATCAACATCATCGACAACGATTTCATGAATAGGCACACCTTGGGCGTATCGAGCATGAGCCTTGCGTTGTTCGGCTAGAAGTACACCAGGACGACTGCCTTCGCCGACCAAGATGATTCCCGGACGTCCTACGACACGATGAACCATGTTTTGGTTCTTGTCTACGCCAACTGCAGGAGTTACAAACCAAGCGCCTCTAATTGCATTGAGAACTGACGCCGCAGCACCGACTTGTCCTGCTATAGAAGAGTAAGCAGCCTTCTCGGCAATTTTTCCAAAAAAGAAAGTTGTTGATAGCAGGGCTGTACCGAATGCCAGAATTCCTAAAAATAATGTTAGGTCTAGCGCGATTCCAATTGCGAAGATGATTCCAAACACGACCGTGAAGACAGCTAAAAGTCTTAAGGCAAGAAATGAAATCTCATTTGAAGCGAACTTATAGGTCTCTTTGATCTGGACATACCAGCGCTGTTTTGGCGGTTCCTGCAACTTTAGTGACATGTATCTACCTTAAGCGTCGGTTGAATTTCGGGCCGCAATGGCTTGCTTGTAGAGTTTGCCCGCACGGTAAGAGGAGCGCACAAGTGGCCCGCTGAGAACTCCAGCGAAGCCAATTTCCTCAGCCACCTTGGCCAGCGCGACAAACTCCTCGGGCCGTACCCAACGATCCACGGGATGGTGACGTAACGATGGGCGGAGGTATTGAGTAATGGTTACTAGGTCGCATCCGGCTTCATGTAGGTTGGTAAGTGCCTGATGGACTTCAGGAATTTCTTCACCCATGCCGAGAATCAAATTGCTTTTCGTTACCAGTCCGAATTCTCGAGCTGCTGTAATAACCCCAAGTGATTTTTCGTATTTGAATCCAGGCCGGATTCGCTTAAAAATTCGTGGGACAGTTTCAATGTTGTGGGCAAAAACTTCTGGCTTGGACTCAAACACTTCTTTCAATAATTGGGGTTTGCCATCAAAGTCAGGAGCCAACATCTCGACACCACAACCAGGAACCACTTCATGAATTTGACGAATTGTTTCGGCATAAAGCCACGCACCGCCATCAGGCAGATCATCTCGGGCAACACCAGTTACTGTCGCGTAGCGCAACTGCATAGTTTTAACCGACTCGGCTACGCGGCGAGGTTCGTCACGATCAAAATCAGCGGGCTTTCCAGTATCAATCTGACAAAAGTCACATCTGCGAGTGCATTGGTCGCCGCCGATTAGAAAAGTTGCTTCGCGATCTTCCCAACATTCAAAAATATTTGGACAACCAGCTTCTTGGCAGACTGTGTGTAGACCCTCGGACTTAACTAAGTCCATAATCTGGGTGTACTCGGGTCCAGTCTTGAGCTTGGTCTTAATCCACTCAGGTTTACGCTCAATTGGAACCAGCGAGTTTCTCGCTTCGATCCGCAACAATTTAGGACCGTCTTCCTTGCTTGCAGACGGATCGAGGTATGGCGTAGTCACAACATGCAGTCTAGTTCAAGGGCTTGGTAGGCATGCTTTTGCGTCGATTTAACAAAACCCAGAAACCAATCGCCAGGAAACCAAAAATCAGTGCGAGAAATCCAACTAGATTCACCAACTCAGCGCTGAGTTCAGATAGGTAGCTAGCGATAACGATCGCAGCCAAATCGGATATTTCTGAGCCAACGAAGTTTGAGAAACCTTCGCGGCTTTGCGTTAGAAAAACTGCGCAAATCCCAAACGAGAAGAATAGGCCCAAGCAAAAATGCAGACTTGATTTCAGTCGGTTATCACTCAAAGCCAATGCAGTCACACCTAGGAGAACGATTGCTATTAGCGCCGGCAAACTCCAGGCTCCCAAGAAATCTAAAACTGATGACACGGTCTCAATGTCTGCTCCGAAAATCTCAATTGCACCAGGACGAGAGGAGTTGCCAAAAAGCTCAAGCACTGCTGCATATTGGTCACCTGATATCGCGCGCCTTGAGATAACAAGACCCATCACTGCAATCGGTGCAAAAATGATCGCAATTAGTTTGAGTAAGGTCGCGAGAAATCTAGGCATTGACTTGCATATCTTGTGATTGTTCACTAGCAATGGCATCGAAAACTCGATGTAGATGAAACTCTGCGCGATCGGCAACTGCTTCGACTGTAATGTTCCGGCCCAATTCTTTGGACAAGGTTGTGACGCCAGCATCTCGAATTCCACACGGCACAATTCGATCGAACCAAGCTAAATCGTTATTGCAATTGAGCGCGAATCCATGCATCGTCACACCTTGGGCGACTCGAATTCCGATGGCAGCAATTTTGCGATCTTCAATTGGGTCCAAGACCCAAACTCCACTTCGACCTTTTATGCGCGCTGCTTCTAAACCAAAGTCGGTACAAATTCCAATTAGAACATCTTCAAGTCTTCGCACATGTGACACCACATCCATAGGGGATGGCAAATGCAGAATTGGATAACCAATCAACTGACCAGGGCCATGCCAAGTTATCTTTCCACCGCGATCAACATCGACAACAGGAGTGCCATCTGTTGGTCGTTCAAATGACTCAGTTCTGCGACCAGCCGTGTAAACCGATGGGTGCTGCAGGAGTAAAACGGTGTCCGGGAGCGTATTTGCAACGACTGCTTGATGCAATTCTCGTTGCATATCCCAGGCCGATTGATAATCGATTGGATTTTCCGACAGCCCAATCCGCTTCACCACTAGTTGCACGCCTTTAGCCTAAGTCCTCAGAAAGGTTAAGAAATCGGGCATAACCCAAGGGCGCAATGCCAGTAAGGCTCACTTAGACTAGGGACGTTATTTACCTATCTGTAAAGGCTTTTCCGAAATGACCGAAAAAACCACACACCGCGCCAGTAAGTCCTCTACGAAGGGCCGAAAAGTTCTTTGGGGCGCGATAGCAGTAATCATTGCCTGGTTCGCAATTTCGGGCGTGGCCGGACCGCTATTCGGAAAACTTTCTAGCGTTCAGCAAAACGATAATGCTGGCTTTTTACCATCATCCGCAGAATCAACTAAGGCATCAGAGTTAGCAACAAAGTTCACTTCTCAGGACACTTCGATTCTTCCTGCGCTTGTAATCTTCACTGGTCCTGCAGATACTGCTGGCATTGCGGCAGTTGGTGAATTCGGAGTTGCAGTCGCAACCGCACCGGTTCCAGGAGCTGACGCCACTGTTGGGGACTATTTAGCTGAAGGCGCTCAACTTATTCCAATTCCATCGGAAGATGGCCAAGCTGTTTTGATGTCAATTCCGCTGGATGATGCTGCCCTTGCAACTCCGTTAGAAAACGAAAAACCAGCGCTGCCAGAAGTAGTCAAGGCAATTAGAGCGCAGGCATCAGAAGTTCCAGGATTCGAATCGCATGTCACTGGCATTGGTGGAATCTTGGCAGACCTATTCGACAGCTTTGGCTCAATCGATACAGATCTATTGCGAACAACCTTGATCGTTGTTGCCTTGATTTTGATTGTCGTCTATCGTTCACCGGTACTTTGGATAATTCCGCTGTTTTGTTCCGTGATTGCGCTTTCGGTTGCGGGCGGTGTTGTTTACCTATTAGCAAAGGAAGGAATTCTAGATCTAGACGGCCAATCGCAAGGAATTCTCTCGGTGCTTGTAATTGGAGCAGCGACGGATTATGCGCTCTTGTTGATCGCTCGTTACCGGGAAGAGTTGCATCACTATGAAAGTCGCGTTGATGCGATGGTGGTGGCATGGAAGGGCGTTGTAGAACCGATTGCAGCCTCTGGCTTAACTGTAATTTCTGGACTATTGGTACTTGGTTTATCTGATCTAAAATCCGTGCGATCACTAGGTCCAGTTGCAGCAATTGGTGTGCTTGCCGCCCAGTTTGTGATGCTTACGATGCTTCCAGCGATTCTTGTGTTGGCTGGGCGTTGGATTTTTTGGCCAAAACGTCCTGTACATGACGATGTAGATGAACAACTTTCCGGACTGTGGTCTAAAGTGGCTGGTTTAGTGGGAAGGAAGCCACGGCAAACCTGGATTGTTACAGGTCTATTTTTAGTAATTGCGATGTCGTTTGCGACGCAACTGAAAACCGGTGGACTCGCCACATCTGACGCATTTACTGGTAATCCTGATTCGGTAGTTGGTTTAGAGAAACTATCTGAGCATTTCCCAGCGGGTTCGGGTGATCCAACGATTGTTATCGGGCCAGACGCAGATAAAGATGCGCTGATTGCTGCGATCAAGGGTTCAGAGGGTGTTGTTGAGGTAGTGCAAACTACAACACAATTCATTCCGGGTGGCCCACCTCCAACTCCAGTTGTAGTTGATGGCTTAGTTCAAATCGAAGTAACACTAGATAAGCCGGCAGATTCCGTTGAGGCGCAAGGTTACATTCCGGGCATTCGCGAAGCTGCAAAAGCTGCAAGTGAAACTGCATTAGTCGGTGGCACAACAGCTGTGAATTTTGACATTCAGACGACTAACACTCGAGATAGAAATTTGATCCTGCCAGTTGCACTCCTGGTAATTGGAATCATCTTGGCACTCTTGCTTAGAAGCCTCTTTGCTCCGGTGCTATTGATCATTACTACTGTGATTTCATTCGGAGCCACACTTGGAATTAGCCATCTAGTTTTCACTCATCTGTTTGGGTTTGCTGGTTCGGATGGTGGATTTATTTTGTTTACGTTTGTATTCCTCGTCGCGCTTGGAATCGACTACAACATATTCCTCATGACTCGAGTCCGAGAAGAAGCAATAAAGCTGGGCACTCGACCGGGAATTCTCAAAGGCCTAACAGTTACGGGTGGCGTAATCACCTCTGCTGGAGTCGTACTTGCTGCAACCTTCGCAGTCTTGGGAACTCTGCCATTAGTATTCCTTGCCGAACTTGGTTTCGCTGTGGCATTCGGTGTTTTGTTAGACACGATTATCGTGCGAAGCCTTTTGGTTCCAGCGCTTGCTTATGACATTGGCGCAAAGATCTGGTGGCCAAGCAAACTTGGCAAGAGTGAAGGCCCGATGATTGATGGCGCAAAGGTTGAATCTGAAACGGCCACAACTTCGTGACTCAACGTCACATAGTTGCGTCAAGTGGCGGTTTTGTTCAAACCGATCGCTGGGGGGTCGTTAAGCCAGGTCAGATATTCAAGCGCGCTCTCGAGCTGACCGGCAAAACTCGGCCTCGCGTTTTGTTTGTTTTGACCGCTAGCGGAGATAACCCAAATTATTTGGCAACAAGTTACCAAGGCGTTTCGGGACTTGGAGTTGATGTTGAACACTTGGCACTATTCACGCAACCAAATGTCCCGGTTGATGAAGCTTTTGGTCGCGCTGACCTGGTTTGGGTTGGCGGGGGTTCAGTAGCCAACCTCTTGGCAATCTGGCGCTTACACGGCGTTGATGCTGCAGCCAAAGATGCTTGGGAACGTGGCGTAGTTCTAGGTGGGGTCAGCGCAGGTTCTATTTGTTGGCACGTTGGTGGGCCCACTGATTCATTTGGACCAAAGCTTGAGACCGTGACAAACGGATTAGCTTTATTGCCATATGGAAACGGTGTGCATTACGACACCGAAGCACAACGGCGGCCGTTACTGCACTCATTAGTTTCGGCGGGAACATTACCGATGTCATACGCGACAGATGATCACGCTGCGGTTGTTTACGAAGGGGTTAACCCGGTAGAAATCGTGGTCGATACACCCGAGAGCAAGGCCAAGGGCTATCGAATTGAATCGCTAAACGGGGAAGTTAAAGAAACGGTACTTGAACCAGGACGCTTGGTTTAAAGATCATCGGTGAGCAGGGCTTCGGCAGCTCGTCGACCGCTGGCTAATGCACCATTTGTTGAAGACACTTGTCGATAATCTCCTGCGATGTAAACGCCATCAGAGAGTCGAACTGATTGTTCAATGTCATGAGGCGCAGCCATCATCGGTAATGCATCAGGAATTGGATAGGTAGCAACGTGCGTCCAATTACCTGTTGGAACTTTGTATAGCGCCGCGAGGTGCGACCTTACGCTCAACTCGGAATGAGTGGACGGGTGCACACCGATGGCTGAGGATGAAATCAAGGTTCGTCCGTTGGACGCATATGACGGCGCACTGTTTGTCATTACAACTGTGTTTACCAACGGGCGAGAAGGATCATCCAGTGGTCCTTTAAACTTCCTGCCGTCAACAACCAAGGTGCTTTTACCTTCAGTCAGTTCAGAGCCTGGGCAATCTGCAAGGTGGTACCAAGTAGTTACGCCGTTGCTTGGTGGAACTTTAAGACTTGGAATTAGGAGTGCCGCGCTGCGAGCGTTAGTTGCAATCACTACTGACCGACATCTAATGTCACCTAGATCCGTGCGAACCATAGTGCTAGCCACCGCTTGCGCCGTCACGTTTAAATGAATGCTGCCGGTGGGAAGTTGTGCAGCCAATTGTCGCGGAATTGCCTGCATACCTGCACTTGGAACTCCAGGTGTACCGGAAATAAATGACTTGAGTGCGATATCAAAAAATCGCTTTGAGGTTGCAAGCTCTGGCTCAAGAAAAACTCCAGCCAAAAATGGACGAAGCAATGTGTCTGTGAGGTCGGTACCAAATTTGGCGCGCAGAAAGGCATCGGTGCGTTGATCATATGATGCCGACTTGGTTTTGGTTAGAGCTAAACCAAGTGCATATCGGGCAAACTTAAACTTGCTCGAAAACTTTCCAACAGGTGCGAGCAAGCTATCGATTGCCGAGGCTGGGTCTCGCTTTGGATCAGCCACCGAATAGTTGCGACCTTCAATGGAAACAATTACTCCAGGGGAAAAACTCTTTACATCCAATGCCTTCAGGTCAAGAACGCTAATTCCTTCGGTGTATGCAGGGTTGTATAACTGGAAGCCCCGGTCAAGCAATACTCCATCAACTTGATCCGTTCGAATTCTTCCGCCAATTTCATCGCTGGCATCGATAACACAAACTTCCCGTCCAGCGATAGACAGTCGACGAGCTGCTGCCAGTCCAGCCAAACCGGCACCAATGACTACAACGTCGGTTTTCGAAGGTATGCCGGACATGGGGATTACTTAGTGGCCAGAGTGCGCATCGCACTTTCAATGTTTGGGTCTTGAAATTCAAAACCTGCATCCATCAAGACACGAGGAATTACCCGCGCACTACCAAGTACTTCTTGGGAAAACTCACCAAGCAATGATTTCAAGGCAAATTCGGGTACAGGAAAAAGTGCAGGCCGATTGAAAATTTTTGACATGGCCTTTGTCACTTCAGAATTGGTCGCCGGCTCAGGAGCAGTTAAGTTGACTGGGCCGGTGATATTAGAATTTGAAATCACAAACTTGATTGCGGCAATTTCATCTCGCATCGAAATGAATGACCAGTATTGCTTTCCTGACCCAAGTTTGCCACCTGCGCCCAACTTGAAAATTGGAAGTAGGCGACTCCACGCACCACCATTTTTTGCAGCCACTAATCCAGTTCGGATGTTAACAACTCGAACCCCAGCGGCGCTGGCTGGCTGGGAAGCCTTTTCCCAAGCAACTACGACATCTGCCAGGAAACCAGTTCCGGCTGGGCTGGACTCGTCTACTTGGCGATCTGCAGTATCGCCGTACCAACCGATTGCACTACCAGCAACAAATACGTCGGGCTTTATCTCTGCTGCAGCTTTTGCTAATAACGTAGTTGAATCAACACGCGATGACAGGATCATTGCTTTGTATTTTTCGGTCCAGCGACTATCTCCAACACCGGCACCTGCAAGGTTAATGATTACGTTTGCACCGGCCAACTGTGCAAAATCAAGCTCACCTGCGGCTGGATTCCAGTAAATTTCAGACGAAGCTGTTGGCTTTCGTCGCACCAGTCGAAGCACTTCATGTCCATCCTTGCGGAGTGAATCAACTAGTTCAGTGCCAATAAGTCCCGAGGAACCACCAATAACTATGCGCATACTGTTACCTTGCTACGAGCAGTGGGATTAGGCGAGTTGAAACTAGAGACCAAGGTCTGCTTCAAATGCGCCTTCTTCCAATCGAGCCTTAATGGCTGATAAGAAGCGAGCGGCATCTGCGCCATCAACTAATCGATGGTCATAAGTCAGTGCCAAGTAAACCATCTGGCGAACTGAGATTACATCAGCTCCGGTGTCATCAGTCGTAACAACTGGTCGCTTAACAACTGCACCAGTGCCCAGGATGGCAACCTGCGGCTGGTTGATGATTGGAGTATCAAACAACGCGCCACGACTTCCGGTGTTAGTGATTGTGAAGGTACCGCCGCTTAGTTCGTCCGGGGATAACTTGTTGGTGCGAGTGCGTTCTGCTAGATCATTTATCTTGCGAGCTAAACCACCGATGTTTAGGTCACCAGCATCACGAATAACTGGGACGAGCAGGCCGCGCTCGGTATCAACTGCAATGCCCACGTGCTCAGCATCGAAATATGTAACGGTTCCGGCTTCTTGATCTAGCGTTGCATTCACATTAGGGAATTGCTTTAAAGCTTCACATGTGGCTTTAGCAAAGAATGGCAAGAATGAAAGTTTCACACCTTCCCGCGATTCAAATGCTGCTTTGGATCGATTGCGAAGTGATGCGATACGAGTTACGTCAACCTCAACCACGGAAGTCAATTGTGCAGAAATCTGAAGCGATTCAACCATCCGCTCTGCGATAACTTTGCGAAGTCTGGTCATTGGTTCTGTGCGACCGCGCAGCTCACTTGCCGGAGCTGCTTGTGCTGAAGTGGTTACTCCTGCTGGTGCTGTAGCTGCCGCAGGAGTAATGGCAACAGCTGGTGCAACAAATGGCTTGGATTCAACTGGGCGGGCTTCGTTAACAACCACTGGAGTCAGGGTTGTCGGCGCGGAAACTATGTCTTCCTTGCGAATGCGACCGCCCACTCCGGTACCAACAACAGTTGAAAGATCTACGCCACGTTCGGCTGCAATCTTGCGAACTAGTGGAGTTGCATACGCACTGCTGTTGTTAACTGCCGTCGCCGTCATCGTGGGCGCCGAAGCCGCCATCGCTGGCGCCGAAGCCGTCATCGCTGGCGATGACGCTGCTTCGGAAATAGGAGCAGAAACAGGTGCAGCGACAGGTGCGGAAGTTGCTGGGGTAGCAGGAGCAGGTACTGCTGCAGGAGTAGATCCGGAAAGCGCGCCAATAGTTCCAAGTTGCGCGCCAACTAGCGCAACACCATCTTCGGCCACTGTGATTTCGAGCAGGATACCTGCAACAGGGGATGGAATTTCGGTGTCGACTTTGTCGGTAGAAACTTCAAGCAATGCTTCATCGGCAGCCACCGAATCTCCAATGGCTTTTAGCCAGCGAGTAACGGTTCCTTCGGTAACACTTTCGCCAAGTGCTGGTAATAGAACTGGAGTTACAAGGCCGCTACTTGCGGGGGCAGAAGGAGCCGGAGCCGGAGCTGGTGCAGCCGGAGCCGCAGGCACTGGCGCTGGTTCGGGAGTGGAAGTAGCGGCAGGAGCGACAGTGTTTGCTTCTGTTCCTAATTCCGAAGCAGCGTCATCGCCAGCGATGACGGCTTCGGCACCAGTGATGATGGCGGCGGCAGATTCCGAGATCACAGCAAGTGCGCCGCCTACAAGAACAACTGCATCTTCGCCAGCAATAATTTCAGTTAGTACGCCGCTTACCGGTGAGGGAATTTCGGTATCAACTTTGTCAGTTGAGACTTCTAGTAATGGCTCGTCGGCAGTTACTGTATCGCCGACTGCTTTGAGCCAACGGGTAACTGTTCCTTCGGTTACGCTCTCGCCCAGTTGGGGCATTGATACCGTAGTAGCCACTGTGCCGTTACTCCTTTTACTAGTTGTATTAAGGCTATCGGTTAAGCGTGCGCATGAAGCGGCTTGCCAGCCAACGCCATGAACGCTTCTCCCATTGCTTCACTTTGTGTCGGATGGGCATGAACTAGTGGAGCCACATCTTCAGCGGTTCCTTCCCAGTTGTAGACCAATTGTGCTTCTGCGATCAGTTCGCCGACGCGAGCACCAATCATGTGAACTCCAACAACGATTCCGTCGCTCTTCTTGCGAACTAGCTTGATAAAGCCGGTTGTACCAAGAATTTGGCTCTTGCCATTGCCACCGAGGTTGTATTCGTAGGCTTCTATTTCGCCGTATTTTTCCTTAGCTTGGGCTTCTGTTAAGCCAATGCTGGCAATTTCTGGCTCACTGTACGTAACGCGGGGGATACCTAGTTCATCAATAGTTGCAGGACCCAGGCCGGCAATCTCTTCCGCAACAAAGATTCCTTGCTGGAAACCACGATGCGCAAGTTGTAGTCCTGGAACTATGTCGCCAACTGCAAATACGCCCGGAATATTTGTCGCCAAGCGATCGTTGGCAAGTACAAACCCACGATCCATGGAAATGCCCTGATCTTCATAGCCAAGATTCTCGGTACGAGGTCCGCGACCAACCGCAACTAGTAACAAATCGGCAGAAACGGTTTCGCCAGATTCCAAGGTGATCGTCACGTTCTTGTCGTCTTGAGTTGCGGACTGGAATCGAACGCCAGTTTTGAAGTTGATGCCACGCTTGCGATAGGCGCGTTCCATTGCTTTGGATACCGCAGCATCTTCAGCTGGAACAAGTGTTGGAAGTCCTTCGATGATGGTGACATCAACACCAAAAGATTTCCAAACGGATGCGAATTCAACGCCGATGACTCCGCCACCAAGAATGATTGCGCTTGCAGGCACGTAGTCCATCAGCAATGCTTGGTCACTTGTCATGATTCGACCAGAAATTTCCAATCCTGGAATTGATCGAGCAAAAGATCCAGTTGCAAGAACAATGTTCTTGCCTTCGCAACGCTGACCGTTAACTTCAACCGCATTAGGAGCAACTAGTTTTCCGGAGCCTTCGACATAAGTAATGTCGCGACTCTTTACTAAACCTTGCAGACCTTTGTAGAGGCGACCGATTACGCCATCTTTGTATTCGTTGACCTTTTTCATGTCAATGCCATTGAAGGTGCTGTGGACACCAATGTGCTCACCTTCGCGGGCAGTATCAGCAACTTCAGCTGCATGCAGCAGAGCTTTAGTAGGTATGCAACCACGATGAAGGCAGGTGCCACCTAGTTTGTCTTGCTCTATCAAGACCACTGAAAGTCCAAGTTGAGATGCTCGTAAAGCGCAAGCATATCCGCCGCTTCCGCCACCTAAAATTACGATGTCGTGCATCAATCCTCCGCAAATATCCTTGGTGCGCTCGCGCGCTACCTTAAGTCTTTCACGGGGAGTAAAACCAAGTCAGTCCGGGTCAGAAAGATTCACCTGGAGTTCATCGCTTAGAACTCGACTGTGCCGTCCATCACATCTTCAGTGAATGCCAACATCGTCCGAATTCCAAAGCCAACCCCACCCTTATGGGTGTAACCCCACGGGCTACCAGGATTAAATGCTGGGCCGGCTATGTCTAGGTGAGCCCAAGGCAGACCCTCCGCTACGAAATCCTTGAGGAACCAGCCAGCAGAGAGCATTCCGCCTTCGCGTGAGCCAACATTGGCAATGTCAGCCACTAAGGAATCAAGCTCTGGGCGAAGTTCTTCAGGAAGTGGCATCGGCCAGAATTCTTCACCTGCTCGATCTGCGCTTGCCTTAACTGCATCGCGTACCAAAGTATCACCCATCACACCGGCGGTGCGGTGTCCAAGCGCTACCACCGCAGCGCCAGTCAAAGTTGCAATGTCAATAACAACATCAGGATTGTCTTCGGCGGCACGTACCAGCGCATCAGACATAACTAGGCGTCCTTCAGCGTCAGTATTAAGTACTTCGATAGTGCGGCCACCATAAGTTGTTATGACATCGCCTGGGCGCTGTGCACCTCCACCTGGCATGTTTTCCGCGCAGGCCGCGTATGCGGTAACTGAAATATTTAGTTCTAAATCTGCAATAGCTCTAATCGTTGAGATCACAGCGGCAGCGCCAGACATGTCATCTTTCATGTGGTGCATGTTTGCAGGTGGCTTAAGTGATATGCCACCGGTATCAAATGTGATTCCCTTACCAACGAGAGCGACATGCTTCGTAGCATCCTTCGGACGATATTCCATGCGAATCAATCGAGGTGGGCGAGTAGAGCCTTGACCTACTCCAAGAATTCCGCCGTACCCACCTGTTGCTAGTGCCTTCTCGTCAAGGATTTCGACTTTTACTTTGGTGCCTGACAAAAACGCCTTTGCTTCCCGAGCAAGATCTGCCGGAGCCAGATGCAAAGGGGATGCGTTTATCAAGTTACGAGAAAAATTGATGGCTTCGGAAAGTACTTGAGCCCGATGCAGAGCATCACGATATTCACTGGTTCGAGTTTTAGCGGTAAACAATGCGATCGAGGCAACAGGTGCTTTAGCTTTCTTCAATGTGGCAGAACGATGTTCAGTAAATGAATATGAACCAAACGCGGCACCTTCCAGAAGTGCGCCCGCTTCAAGCGGTCCTTCAGCAGTAATTGCGATCGCGACCTTTTTGAATCCACCAAGACTTCGCACTGCACTACCTGTTGCCCTGCGTAAGCGTTCGTGTGAAATTGCATCCTTTGCACTGCCAAGTCCTACGCCAACAATTACCTCAGCGTCGGCAAGTGCACCAGCAGGAATCCGAGTTACTTCATCGAGAGCTCCAGTTGCGCCTACCTCCTTAAAGGCAGCCACGATCTTGGTTGCAGCAGCCTTTGAAATTGAATCTGAGACAACCGAAAGCTGACCATCACTAGACAGCCCAATCACAACGGCATTTACGTAGGCAGTAAGTGGGTTCCCTGTTTTGTAACTGAGTGAAGGAACAGTTGGTGTGACAGTAATTGTCATTTAGGACTCCGATTGAACTAGGTGGGTCTGGTTTGCCTGTTGGAATGGTACAAACCAAGTCGGTGGTGGCCGACATGGTTCGAGTGGTACTGAGTAAACGGTACTAGTACGGTTTGAGTATGTCTTTAGTTCCCTTACATGAAACGCATTTATCCCTTGGCGCCAAGATGGGTCCATTTGGTGGTTGGGATATGCCAATTGAATACACCTCAGGAACAGTGGCGGAACACACCGCTGTGCGAAATGCGGTTGGAATTTTTGATGTTTCACATATGGGCAAAGTTCGCATCT
>JAIOWT010000014.1 GCA_021742025.1 Candidatus Nanopelagicales bacterium | reverse complement strand
TCGGAGCAAGACCAAGTAGCAGGTGACTGCCCGTCACACGCCTGCAGGTAGGTTGCAACAGGTTGTTGGTAACAACAATCGCAGATGGATGATCATCGCGCGCAAGCGTACAGAATCCGGCTTACAGACCGACTCGTCTACCAATTCCCTCAAATTGTGTAGTCGTGCCCCACTTGTAGACTGAGATTCAAAGCGTCAAAGGAAAGGATCTGCCATGTCGGATTCAGGTAAGTGCCCAGTAGCTCACGGAGCGGTAACCGAAGTTGGCACATCAAACATGGAGTGGTGGCCAAAGGCCCTTAACTTGGAAATTTTGCATCAGCATGACAAGAAGTCCAATCCATTGGGCGAAGACTTTGACTACCAGAAGGAAGTCCAAGGACTAGATTTTGCAGCCCTGAAAAAGGACATGCATGCGTTAATGACAGAGAGCCAAGACTGGTGGCCAGCTGACTGGGGTCACTACGGCGGGTTGATGATTCGTATGTCGTGGCACGCAGCCGGCACTTACCGCACTGCCGATGGACGCGGTGGCGCTGGAACCGGAAATCACCGCTTTGCACCACTTAACTCATGGCCAGATAACGCCAACCTTGATAAGGCACGTCGCCTACTTTGGCCAATCAAGAAAAAGTACGGCAACAAAGTTAGCTGGGCCGACCTAATGGTTCTTGCCGGCACTATTGCATATGAATCAATGGGTCTAAAGACTTTTGGTTTTGGTTTCGGTCGCGCAGATATCTGGGGACCTGAAAAAGATATTTACTGGGGTTCAGAAACTGAATTCCTGGCACCAAGTGAACAGCGTTACGCAGATTTGGATAACCCAGCAACTTTGGAAAATCCACTTGCGGCAGTGCACATGGGTTTGATTTATGTAAACCCTGAAGGCGTAAACGGAAATCCAGATCCAGCACGAACTGCGCTTCATGTACGCGAAACATTTGCTCGCATGGCGATGAATGACGAAGAAACCGTTGCACTAACTGCAGGTGGTCACACCGTTGGTAAGGCACATGGAAATGGCGATGCCTCGGTTCTTGGTCCAGAGCCAGAAGCAGCAGAACTATTCGAGCAAGGTCTTGGTTGGAACAATCACACTTCACGTGGCGTTGGTCGCGACACTGTTACAAGTGGTCTTGAAGGCGCTTGGACAACTCACCCAACAAAGTGGGACAACGGTTACTTCGATCTTCTGTTCAGGTACGAATGGGAATTGAAGAAGTCACCAGCTGGCGCAAACCAATGGGAACCAATCAACATCGCTGAAGAAGACAAGCCCGTTGATGTTGAAGACCCAACAAAGCGTTACAACCCAATGATGACTGATGCTGACATGGCAATGATCAAGGATCCGATTTACCGTGCAATCAGCGAGCGCTTCCGCGACGATCAGGATTACTTCTCCGAAGTCTTTGCGCGCGCGTGGTTCAAGCTAACTCACCGCGACATGGGACCTAAGGCTCGTTACATCGGTCCAGATGTTCCGGCTGAAGATTTGATCTGGCAGGATCCAGTTGCTGCAGGCAGCACGAGCTATGACGTAGATGCAGTTAAGTCACAGATCGCAGCTTCAGGTCTATCTGTTTCCGACATGGTTTCAACTGCTTGGGATAGCGCTCGTACATTCCGTGGTTCAGATCTTCGTGGTGGCGCAAACGGAGCTCGCATTCGTCTAGCCCCACAAAAGGATTGGCAGGGCAACGAGCCAGAGCGTTTGACTCGCGTACTTTCAGTTCTTGAACCGATTGCTGCAAAGTCAGGCGCAAGCTTGGCAGATGTAATTGTGTTAGCTGGAAATGTTGGTGTTGAGCAGGCAGCTAAGGCTGGCGGCCAAGACATTAAGGTTCCATTCAAGGCAGGTCGTGGCGATGCAACACAGGAAAACACTGATGTTGAATCATTTGCACCACTTGAACCAGTCGCAGACGGTTTCCGCAACTGGCAAAAAGATGACTATCTAGTTACTCCGGAAGAATTGCTACTTGATCGGGCACAACTACTTGGCCTGACTGCTCCGGAAATGACAGTACTTATAGGTGGCATGCGTGCAATCGGCACAAACTACGCCGGCACAAAGCACGGTGTATTCACAGATCGCGAAGGCGCATTAACCAATGACTTCTTTGTGAATCTAACTGACATGGGATTTGCATGGGAGCCAGCAGGCGAGAACCTGTACAACATCCGTAGCCGTTCAACTGGAGACGTTAAGTTCACTGCAACTCGTGTGGACTTAGTGTTTGGTTCAAACTCTGTGCTTCGCGCATACGCCGAGGTTTACGCCCAAGACGATAACCAAAAGAAGTTTGTTACTGACTTTGTTGCGGCTTGGGTAAAGGTTATGAACGCAGATCGCTTCTAGTTACTCAATCTAAAAAGAGAGGCACTCAGAATTGGGTGCCTCCCTTTTAGTTGTTGTGTGTCATAAGAATATGTGCTCCGGTTAGGTGATACTTAAATCATGACCAAATACACCGCAGGCCGAGGCCTTGGAATCATGTTGCTAGTGGCTGGCGTTGCACACTTTGTTGCCCCAGCCGGTTTCGACAAAATTGTTCCACCAGTTTTGCCGTTCGAACCAAGATTCTGGACATACCTAAGCGGCGCTGCTGAGTTAACAGTAGGGGCAATGATGTTTGCCCCTATGTCAAAGACTTTGTTTGGCAAACCGATTAGACAACTGGGTGTTTGGGCTGCCTTTGCATTGTTCGTTTTAGTTTTCCCAGCAAACATTTACATGGCAATTGACTGGATGGATCATGAAATGCCAGATCCGCTAATTGCTTTTGCTCGCTTGCCTTTGCAGTTCGGATTGTTCTACTGGTGTTGGGCCTTGAATAAGGACATGAATCGGGAACTTGCTAAGGCAATTTAGCTTTCTAGAATCACAAATATCTTTCGAGTTCCAGGTTCTTGCGTCCAATTAACCGGGGTGCCGCGCTTGATTCCAAAAACGTCACCTGTTGTGAAAATTTCTGGCGCCTTGCCAACTTCAGTTAACGTGATCTTGCCTGCAAGGACAACGCAAACTTCATCCATCGGGTATTCGTCAAAGTCCTGAGAGTGGGGATCGGCAGACCAGATACCCGCAAAGAACTTTTCATTCTCACCAAAGAAAGGCGTAACGCAGTATTCGCCCGGGGAGTCTGGATCAGCGGGTAACTCCGCATTTGTGTCGATGCGAACGATGTTGGTCATGAGTTGCCTTTCTGAGGTTGACACCATGCTATCCAATCAAAAATCTTTAATAGGCTGGAGTGGAGAACTAGAAACAGGAGTTTCCCTTGGCAAAACTTGGTTTGGTAGATGGCAAGTTAAACACCTTGCCCGAGCCGCAGCGAACTGTGTTATTGAAACTGGCTGACACAATTAGGGACCTAATTCCAGGTGCAACTGAATGCATTAGCTACAACCTTCCAGCCTTTGAAGTAGAAGGTGGAGTGATTTGTGGCATTGAGGGATATAAGAAGCACAACTCTTACTTCCCATTTAGCGGCAGCGTACTGACCGCGCTTTCGACTGAATTAGCTAACTACGAGATGACTCAAGGATCTTTGCATTTTCCACTGGATAAGCCGCTACCTAAAGAATTGGTAAAGAAGTTGATTCGAGTTCGCCTTGATCAGATTGAAGAAAAGTCTCGCAAGGGTGCCGGCCCGGTTTTGAGCTACTACGACAATGCAGTTCTGCAGTCAAAGGGCAAGACGCGAAAAGGCGAATTGCACGGGCCATGGCAATGGTGGCGCAAGGACGGCACGCTGATGCGAAGTGGCGAGTTTAAAGATGGTGTTCAAGTAGGGACGTGGTGGACTTATGACGCTAAGGGTAAGCCTTACAAGAAAACTGAGTTCTAGAACGCGTAAGTTGAAAGCAACAAGTTTGTTTCCGAAGAACTAATCTCTTTCATTTCTCGAATCTCGTTAATTGCTTTATCAAACTCTTCTAGCGAATCCGCTTGGATGTCTGCAATCAAATCCCATTTGCCATTTGTTGAATGCACGGCAACTACATTTGGCGATCCGCTTAAGCGAGTAACAACTGACTTTGCCGTGTTGCCTTCAGTGGAAATAGACATGATGGCTCGCACCACATTGGGCGAAGAATCGGGATTTACTTTCACGGTGTATCCAACGATGGTGCCATCGTTTTCCAGACGCGTGATTCGATGCTGCACCGTTGCGCGGGCGACTTTGAGGTCACTGGCGATTGAACTAATTGAGGTTCGAGCATCTTTGCGAAGCTGGGCCAAAATTGCGCGGTCTAGATCATCCATGGTTTTCCTAACAATTCGTTAAGTTCATGTTATCAAAATGCTAAATATGGGTGCTAATTAGCGCAATTTGTTGGCATTATGTGACAGCCAAATCCAGTAGTTTTTAGGAGTTCCCGCACGATTAGTTTACGAACAGGATCCCCACATGACTCGTTTTGTTGATGTACCAGCAATGGCCAAGCTGATTCAGGCTATTGAAGTCGATGAGTTCATTGCAGAACTAGCCGATGTTATCGAAGCCAATTTCGTGCGCTGGGAAGAGTTCGACAAAGCAGCTCGATTTGGCGCCCACAATGATGAGGGCGTTATCGAATTAATGCCGACTGCGAATGCGGAGCGCTACGGATTTAAGTATGTAAATGGGCATCCAGAAAACATTAAGCACGATCTTTTTAGCGTGATGGGCTTTGGTGTGCTTTCTGATATGGATACTGGCTATCCAATGTTGTTAAGCGAACTAACTTTGGCAACAGCAATGCGTACTGCTGCCACATCTGTAATGGCCGCTCGCGCACTTGCTCGAAAAGACTCGCGGGTAATGGCAGTTATTGGAAACGGCGCACAAGCCGAATTCCAGGCTATTGGCTTTCATAAAGTAATTGGTATCACCGAAATTCGCGCATTCGATATAGATTCCGAAGCAACTGAAAAACTGATTCGTAACTTGGCTGAATTTGAAGGAATCAAAGTTGTGCACTGTAATTCAGTTGCCGAAGCCGTAAAGGGCGCCGACATCGTTACAACGATTACTGCTGATAAAGCCATGGCAACAATCATTACGCCAGAAATGGTTGAACCTGGAATGCACTTCAACGGCGTTGGTGGGGACTGCCCAGGTAAAACGGAACTAGCTGCCGGGGTGTTAACTCAGGGCAAGGTGTTCGTGGAATTCGAACCACAAACTCGAATTGAAGGCGACATCCAACAGATGCCAGCTGACTTCCCAGTCAATCACCTCTGGAAAGTCCTAGCTGGTAAAGAAGTGGGCCGCGATAACGACGAGCAAGTCACCATCTTTGATTCCGTAGGCTTTGCGATCGAAGACTTCTCAACTTTGGAATACATCTATAAGCAAAGTGTTCAACGCGGAATCGGAGTAGACATTGAGCTAGTTCCAACCCCAATTGGACCTAAGGATCTGTATACCCACACCGGTCGTGGTCGACTTCGTTCCGTAAAGAAGCGCGCGGTTTAGCGCTTTTTCTGCAAAGTTTCATGATGTGGGGACTCGGGTCACACTTTGGAATTTCGGAAATGGCTAGATGAGTGATCCGCCGATAAAGTACTAGGAATAACCGAGACTTTTTGGGGAATTTCATGGCTTTAGCAACACGCTTAGACAACTTAGGTACTGAAACCGCATTCGCAGTTTCCTTGGCTGCAGCCGAGTGGGGTGCAAAGGGCAACCGAATCTTCCCGTTCCACTTAGGTGATATCAACCTTCCAACTTCACAGAACATCGTCGATGCCATGAACAAGGCGATCGCAGATGGCAAAACCGGTTACTGCCCAGGAGCTGGAATTCCTCAGCTGCGCGAGGCCCTAGCCGCAAACGTCGGTGGCGACCGCGGTCTAAGTTTTGATGCTTCCAATGTTGTGGTTCAGCCTGGTGGAAAGCCAGTTATCACCAAGTTCATTCAGACCATCATGAATCCAGGCGATGAAGTTCTTTACCCAAATCCGGGTTACCCAATTTACGAAAGCCAGATTGAATACTTTGGCGGCATCGCAAAGCCTTACCGTTACATTGCAACTGGAACAGGTTTCAGTATTGATCTTGATCAAATCAAGTCTTTGATCACACCTCGCACCAAAGCAATCGTTTACAACGATCTACAAAATCCAAACGGCGCAGAATCAACTGATGCCGAACGTGAAGCGATTGCTGAAATTGCGATTGCAAACAATCTTTACGTACTTTCCGACGAAGCATATTTTGAAATGCGCTACGAAGGAAAATCAAAGTCCATCGCTTCACTTCCTGGCATGGCTGAGCGCACTGTAATCCTGTACACCTTCTCTAAGAAGTTTGCGATGACAGGCTGGCGCCTTGGTGCAGCTATCGCACCTAAAGAAATTGCAGATGTAATTTCAAAACTGAACACCAATGATGAATCTTGCACCACACACTTTGTTCAGTACGGTGGCGTTGAAGCGGTAACTGGCGATCAGTCGGGTGTTCCAGTAATGCTTAATACTTTGAAGCAGCGTCGCGATACTGCGCTGGAATTACTTCGCCAAATGCCAGGCGTCAAGGTTCATACTCCGGAAGCTGGTTTCTACTTGTTCCCTGATGTAACAGAAGCGATGGCCAACAAGGGAATATCTGACCTTGGCGACTTTGCCCAGCAAGCCCTGCATGCAACAGGCGTTTCATTCTGCACACGCCGTCACTTCGGTCGCCCACAAGAAGGCGAGAACGAACAATACATTCGGTTAGCCTTCTCAGGCATCGATAACAGTGACATTTCAGATGGCCTCAAGATCATGGGTGAATGGATCGCTGAATAAATGGCGAAGGTTGTTGTAACTGGCAAGATTCCGGCTGGCGGCCTAGCTCGACTTAAGGCAGAACATGACGTGACGGCTTGGGAAAGCGATGATGCAATTTCCCGTAGCGAACTTTTGGCAATGGTGGCTGGCGCAGATGCGATAGTTTCGTTGCTGACTGAAAAAATCGATGACGAGCTTCTTGATGCTGCTGGTCCGCAACTTCAGTCCGTATCCAACGTTGCCGTTGGTTACAACAACATTGATGTGCCAGCCTGCGAAAAACGTGGCGTACTAGTTACTAACACTCCTGGCGTACTTACTGAAGCAACAGCTGACATCGCGATGTCCTTGATTCTGATGGCAACCCGTCGTCTAGGTGAAGGGGAGCGAGTGATTCGCGCCCAGGCGCCATGGCAATGGGGAATGTTCTACATGCTTGGCATGGGCCTTCAAGGTCGCCAACTTGGAATTGTTGGTATGGGTCAGATCGGAATTGCAACTGCGCGCAGAGCCAAGGCATTCGGCATGAACATTGCTTACACTCGTCGATCACCGCTTGAAGACAATGTGGTTGAAGAACTTAATGCCAAGTACAAGACCATGGATGAACTAATTGAATCCAGTGACATATTGTCATTGCACTGTCCTTATTCACCGGCAACTCACCACTTAATGAGTGAGAATCAGTTTGCTCGAATGAAGAAAACTGCGTTCCTGGTAAACACTGCGCGCGGTCCAATTGTTGATGAAGCTGCATTGGTGGCCGCATTGAAATCTGGTGAAATCGCTGGCGCTGGGTTAGATGTTTTTGAAAATGAACCTACAGTTCATCCGGGATTGCTTGAACTTGATAATGCGGTATTGATTCCACATTTGGGATCGGCAACAGTTGAGACGCGCGCCGCTATGGCAGACATTGCCGCAACAAATGCATTAGCAATCCTTGCTGGTACTCAGGCTCCAAACCTCGTCACCAGCTAGTTCATGACTTCAAAGATCCAAGTCGCACCTTTTGGTCCAGATGACTGGGAGCGAGTTCGGGAAATTCGCTTGGCGTCCTTGCAGGCAAATCCTGAAGCATTTGGTGCCAAATTTGAAACAGAATCCATTCGACCTGAGAGATTCTGGCGAGCCCGGCTGAGCAAATCTGATTTCGTTTTAGCAAGCGATGAATCAGGCGACATAGGAATCATGTTCGTTGATGTAGTCGATGAAGATTTTGCCGCAAGCTGTTGGGTCAGAGGCTGTTGGGTGCGTCCTGAGGCACGCGGCAAAGGTGTGATGCGGGCTTTGATTGAGTATGTGGATTCGCAAGTTGATGTTAAGCCTTGGAGCGAACAGGGATTGGGCGTTTGGGTGGATAACTATTCAGCGATCAAGGCTTATGAGCTAATTGGGTTTGAGAACATTGGCGACCCGCAGCCAAGCACGAGCCAGCCTGGAAAGTTCTATCAACGTATGCGCAGAACCACACCTGCTAAGGGAAATTAGGACCTGTAACTCCAATAGACTTTCCACATGTCTAAAGTCCTTGCCTCACTGCCAATTGGCGAAAAAGTCGGAATTGCCTTCTCTGGTGGCCTAGATACTTCTGTGGCTGTGGCTTGGATGCGAAGCAAGGGCGCAATTCCATGTACCTATACCGCTGACTTGGGCCAGTATGACGAGCCCAACATTGACTCGGTACCAGCGCGCGCCGGTGAATATGGCGCGGAAATCTCTCGCCTTGTTGATTGCAAAGAAGCTTTAGTTAACGAAGGATTAGCCGCGATTGCATGTGGCGCATTTCATATTCGCTCTGGTGGTAAGCAGTACTTCAACACCACACCGTTGGGACGCGCAGTTACCGGAACGTTGTTAGTTCGCGCGATGCTCAAAGACAATGTTGATATCTGGGGCGATGGTTCAACTTACAAAGGCAATGACATTGAACGGTTCTATCGTTATGGACTTCTTGCTAATCCAAACCTTCGCGTTTACAAGCCTTGGCTAGATGCGGACTTTGTAAGTGAACTTGGTGGCCGCAAAGAAATGTCTGAATGGCTGGTTGCAAACAACCTGCCATATCGCGACAGCACCGAAAAGGCTTACTCAACTGATGCAAATATTTTGGGCGCAACCCATGAGGCAAAAACTTTAGAAAACCTCGACGCTTCGATGGAGATTGTCGAGCCGATCATGGGTGTTCGGTTCTGGGATGAGTCAGTAAAAATTGCTTCTGAAGATGTGACAATTACCTACAGCCAAGGAATTCCAGTTGCCATCAATGGCAAAGAGTTCACCGACGTTGTTAAGTTAATGAAGGAAGCAAATTCCATCGGTGGCCGCCATGGATTGGGCATGACCGATCAGATCGAAAACCGAATCATTGAAGCCAAGAGTCGTGGCATTTACGAAGCACCTGGCATGGCGCTGCTCTTCATTGCTTACGAACGACTGCTTAGTGCGATCCATAACGAAGACACAATTGCGAACTACCACGCAGAAGGTCGCAGACTAGGGCGATTGCTGTACGAAGGTCGCTGGTTTGATCCGCAAGCACTTATGCTTCGGGAATCACTGCAACGCTGGGTTGCATCCGCAGTGACCGGGGAAGTAACAATTCGTTTACGCCGTGGTGATGACTACTCGATCATTAACACTTGCGGTCCGGCCTTGAGTTATCACCCAGAAAAGCTTTCAATGGAACGCACTGAAAACGCTGCCTTCGGTCCAACTGATCGAATCGGACAGTTAACAATGCGAAACCTTGATATTGCAGACACTCGAGCAAAACTTGAGCTTTACCAGGCCCAGGGTCAGATCGACACAAGTACGTTTGGACTGGTTGGGGACATGAAGTCAGGTCAATCAAATGCGATCACGTCTTCGAAGGCTAATGATGATTCCGATGCGGGACTCAATCGAGCAGCGTTTGATGCAGGTACTGACTAAGTGCCAAAACAACTTGAACGTTACGCACCGGCGCTATTCGTATTTCTCTGGAGCACTGGATTTGTCGGCGCCAAGTACATAGTTCCATACGCTGAACCATTTACTTTCTTAATGATTCGGTACTTTTTTGCCGCTTTGATTCTTTTTGCTATTGCCGCTGCACTCAAGCAACCATTGAAACTTTCTAAAGAACAGTTCAAGGCGTCATTCGCAGTTGGAATGCTGCTGCATGTGATTTACATTGGTGGCGTTTTTTATGCAGTGAGCCTGGGTGTTTCAGCTGGGATTAGCGCCGTAATCGTAAGCATCCAGCCAGTACTCGTATCGTTGTTCGCGGTTCCATTCCTGGGGGAGCGCTTGCGCTGGGTGCAGGTTGTTGGATTGTTCTTGGGTGTAGCGGGCATTGCGTTGCTGCTTTTGCCAAAGGTTTTCCAGGGCGATTACACCGCTACAACTTCGCTAACTGGAATCTTTATCTGTGTCATTGCCTTGCTGGGAACTAGCGGCGGATACCTGGTTCAAAAGAAACTCGGTGGCGAAATCCCATTCTTGAGTGGAACTGGTGCGCAATATGCGATCAGCGCCATCGCATTTGCAATCCTTTCATTCTCAACCGAAGAACAGATTATTCAATGGGTGCCACAGTTCTTCTTTGGCCTGATTTGGATAGTTTTGATGTTGTCGATCGCATCCATTGTTTTGCTTTACGGGATGTTACGAACCGGCAGCGCCAGCAAAGTATCGAGCCTGTATTACTTGGTACCACCGACTGCAGCCATCCAGGCCTATTTCTTGTTCGATGAAGTGATCGGACTAGTGGGACTAGTTGGTATGGCGTTTGCTGGCTTAGGTGTAGTTCTTGTCATGCGCCAGAGCGCTGAGAAAGCCGCTGCCTAATCTAGATCGGCGCTGATTAAGACCCAGCGATTCTCAAGCTCTTCCTTTTCCATAATCAATGGCTGTAAATCATCATTTAAAGTTGCAACCTTTTCGAAATTGGAAGAATGGGTTTCCATTTCCCCGAGAATTTCCTTGATCGAAACATCTAACTTTATGATCGAGCGCTCAATTCTCTGCAGATCTTTTTGCAGATCACGTTTCTGCGTTGCCGTTAACTCAGTCTTTGGGGCAGACGATTCTTGCGTAAAGGCTGTCGGCTCATCTGGCTGCGCTTTACGAAGCTTTAAGTACTCTTCTAAGCCACCTGGGAGGTTGCGAAGTGACCCATCACCCATAACACCAACAAAAGTGTCGCAGACTCGTTCTAGGAAGTATCTATCGTGAGAGACAACTAATAAGGTGCCAGCAAAGCTATCCAAGAGATCTTCAAGGGCAGCCAAAGTTTCAACGTCGAAATCGTTAGTAGGCTCATCGAGAATTAAAACGTTAGGGCCACCCATAAGTAGGCGAGTGAGCTGAAGCCTGCGACGCTCGCCACCGGAAAGATCGCCTACTGGTGTCCATTGCGCGTCCGATCCAAAGCCAAGGCGTTCGCCTAGTTGGGATGCGCTTAGAGACTTACCCTTACCGATCTCAACGTGGGTTGAAATGTGCTCAATAGCCTCTAGAACTCGCCACTTTGGATTAAGTTCTTCGAGGTGCTGGGACAAGAATGCAGGTTTAACTGTCGTTCCAGTTACCAGTTTGCCAGCGGTAACTTCTAGTTGTCCGGTAAGCACTTTAAGCAGAGTAGTTTTGCCGGCGCCATTGACGCCAGCGATTCCAATGCGATCACCTGGGCCAACATTCCAATCCAAGCCCGTGAATAGGTCTCGATCGCCAACTCGAATTGTTGCATTGTGAAGTTCATAAACGGTTTTACCTAAGCGAGCGTTTGCAAATGCCAAAAGCTCAACATTGTTTCGTGGAGGTGGTTCATTTTCGATTAGTTCATTTGCTGCGTCAATCCGAAACTTAGGCTTAGTTGTCCGCGCTGGAGCTCCTCGACGCAACCATGCCAATTCCTTCTTGATCAACATGTTGCGCTTTTGTTCTTCAACGCTGGATTGGCGCATACGTTCAGCTTTAGCTAAAACGTAAGCAGAGTAGCCACCGTCGTATTCTTCGATTTGACCGTCAATTACTTCCCAAGTGCGATCACTTACTTCATCGAGGAACCAGCGATCGTGGGTTACGACTGCAAGTGCTAAGCCACGACGAGTCTTCAAGTGCTCTGCAAGCCAGGTAACGGCTTCAACATCTAAGTGGTTAGTTGGTTCATCCAGTAACAAAACGTCCAGGTCGCTAATCAGCAGTTTTGCAAGTGCGACGCGACGACGCTCACCACCAGAAAGTGGTCCCATTTCACGCGCCAAAATTGCTTCGCCAAATCCACCGAATAACCCGGTTAAAACATCGCGAGCTTTAGAGTTTGTGGCCCACTCATGATCTGCTTGATCGCCAAGGACAATCTCGCGCACAGTCGCTTTGGGATCAGCTTGATCGATCTGGGACAAGGTGCCAAGATGGGTGCCATTGGCCATTGATACGCGACCATCATTTGGAGTTTCTTGCCCACCCAAGATCCGCACTAGCGAGGACTTGCCACCACCGTTTCGACCAACAATTCCAATTCGAGCGCCTTCGGCCAGCCCAAGGGAGACATGGTCCAGAACGGCGCCTTTGCCATAGGACAGCGAGACATTCTCGAGGTTAATTAAGTTACGGGGAGCCACGCTAGCGCCTTTCAGGTCGCTTTATTCTCGCAGGTCAGGGGCGTATTGGGAAACCTAGTGCGTTAGCGATCCAGCATCGAGAGTTGCTTAATGATCGCGGCAGTTGGGCCAGCAGTGTTAAGCGCATAAAAGTGCAATCCTTCAGCGCCGAGGGCAAATACGTCTTCACAGATTTGAACTGCAACGTCGATGCCAAGTTGCTTTAGAGATTCTGGATCATTTTGATACCGCGCAAAGCGCAATCTTGTTGCTTTTGGCATGTAGCCACCACTGAGTTCTAACATTTTCACAATTTGCGGATAACTGGTTACCGGCATGATGCCTGGATAGATAGAGAGCTTGGAACCTCTATCATCGAGAGCATTACGCAAGGCTTCGTAGCGGCCGCTATCAAATACGAACTGAGTGATGGCAAATGTTGCGCCAAGTTCTTCCTTGCGAAGCAAGACGTTGATGTCTTTGGCGAAGTTTCCCTCCGAAGCCGGGTGCACGTCAGGGAAGGCAGCAACGCCGATTGAAAACCCACCGATCTCGGCAGCCAACTCGACAAGCTGATCAGCGTAATCAAAGCCACCAGGCGTGGTAACCCAAGGGGCTGTTGGTCCACCAACAGGGTCACCACGAAGCGCTAAGACCCCGTGAAATCCCTCTGACTTGTATTGCTCAAGGACATCTACTAATTCATCACGGGTTGATCCAACACAAGTTAAATGCCCAATCACTGGCACGCCAGTTTTGGCAATGAATTCAGCAGCAATTCGAACGGTGCGATCGCGAGTGCCACCACCTGCGCCATAGGTCATGGAGACAAAGTCTGGTTTGAATTCCTGCAACTCATCTATGGTTTGCCAGAGTTTTTGTTCGCCTTCAGGATCTTTGGGCGGGAAGAACTCAAATGAGATGGTGGGGGTTTGAACTGTGGCGCTCGAAACATCAAAAGCGGTGTCGGCTGACAACTTGCCTCCTGGAGATCTGGGGGGATCAATCCACGAGGCTTCGCTTCCTGAGTTTCTTAATTTAGCACCTGTCTGGGATGAAAAGTGTCAGACGTGGGATTTTAAGATTTGCTTAGTCGCTTTGAGAGCGACATAGGCAACTGGGATTGCCGATAATGCACACAACCAGCCATAGCTCAATACCGCGATGATTACACCTGCTAATGCACCACCGATTGCGGCGCTCAAATTCATTACAAGATCGGATGTGCCTTGAGCTGGTGCGCGATAGTGATCCGAAACGGATTCTGACAGCAAGGTAGAGCCGGCGATTAATGTGCAGGACCATCCAAGGCCAAGCAGGAACAAACCGATTCCTAACTGAATCTCATTATTGGCCGGAGACAATCCAGAAATAACAGCAGAAGCGATCAGAATCAAACTTCCGATGAGAATTACCTGTTGGCGTCCCAGGCGATCTGTCAGATAGCCAACTACAGGGGACAGGGCATACATCCCTGCAATGTGAACGCTGATAACAAAACCAATGATGTTTAGCGAGACATCAACGTGTGCCATGTGTACTGGAGTCATAACCATCACAGCAACCATGATCAAGTGGCCCATAGAGATCGCCAACAGTCCAAGCAGAGCATTAGGAATGGAAGTTATGTGCTTGAAAACTTCCTTAGTTGGAACTTTAGTTTTACTTGATGATTCTTCACTGTGGCCAGCAACGCTGGTTAGGTAAGGATCCGGCTTTAGTCGAGTCCAGATGATTAATGAACCCAGCCCAAGCATGACTGCCGAAAGCAGGTATGGACCGGTGAGTTTTGGTAATCCAAAAAAAGTTGCAACGTTGCCAAATGGACCCATCAGATTAGGACCAACAACGGAACCTATCGTTGAAGCCCACACAACGAGCGACAAGCTCTTGGCGCGAGTTGAGTGCGTGGCAAGGTCTACAGCTGCGTACCGGGCTTGGTAACCAGAGGCGGCAGCAGCGCCAACTAAGAAGGTGCCAAGCAACATAACGGGAAGAATCCTAGAAGTGCCGCCCGCTACCGCAAACGCAGCTCCAATTGCTCCTATGAGGTAACCAGAGCCAAGCGCAAGACGGCGGCCACCACGCCTAGTTAAGTTTGCAAGTGGCAAGGCCATTGCGGCAGCGCCTAGAACGCCAAAGGTTTGAGCTAATCCGGCAAGTGCTTCTGACTTTGTAATACTTGCCACTAGTAACGAGCCAGCGGCGACCGTACTGGAGTAACCGAGACCGGACAGAGTTTGAGCTCCGGCCAATGTCTGTAATGTTCGCTTTTGCAGTGGATGCGCTAACTCAACAGAAGGCTCGGTCACAGTTAACAGCCTATTGAGGTGGTTAAATTAACCAGTGACCAACATCCAAAAAACTAATGCACCCGTTTACGCGTCAACTACTTCGGGTTATTACCCAGTGATAATGGCAGTCTTTGTCTCCTTGCTTGTGATTTCAAACATTGGAGCCGTAAAACTCATTGCAGTTGGTCCGCTAATTCTTGACGGTGGCGCATTTTTGTTCCCTTTGGTTTACATAACTGGCGACATTCTTAGCGAGGTTTACGGCTTTAAGGCTGCCCGCAAGGCAATCTTTGTCGGCTTTGCAATGGCGACTCTCGCCGCAGTTACATTTTGGCTAGTTCAGTTATCACCTCCCGGTGGTGGCTGGAATAACCAGGAAGCTTACGAAGCCATTTTGGGTTTCGTACCGCGCATTGTTTTTGCCAGCGTCTGCGGATTCTTGGTGGGACAACTCTTGAATTCATATGTGTTGGTAAAAATCAAGGCACGCACCAATGAAGGTTCACTTTGGGTCAGACTAATTGGATCAACTTTGGTTGGAGAACTTGCCGACACCGTAGTGTTTTGCACTATAGCTTTCTACGGAATTATCACCGGCGGCGATTTCTTGAACTATGTCATAGTTGGTTACCTATACAAGACACTGGTTGAGGTAATCATGCTTCCAGTCACGTATCGCGTGATCGCCCATGTGAAAGCTAATGAGCCAACTTATGTGGCTGCTCGTTAGCTTTTAGTCTTTGGTAAGTCCTGGCCTTTGGTACTGTCCCATAAATTCAGTTTTGAATTCTTGGAATGTTCCTTCAATTAAGGTTTGGCGCATTTTTGCTACCAGTCCAACGATGAAGTGTTCATTGTGAATTGTTAACAGGGTAGAGGCCAGCAACTCCTTGGCATGAACAAGGTGATGCAGGTATGCCTGGGTGTAATGCGTACAGGTGTAACACTCACAGCCTTCAACTAACGGCGTAAATGACCTGCGGTACTTCGCATTCGTGATGTTGAATCTTCCGTAGTTGTTATAAACCGCTGAATTTCTGGCGACTCGTGAAGCGGAAACGCAATCAAAGGTATCGATACCAGCCTCAACGCCCACGAAGAGATCCTCAGGCTCGCCAATTCCAAGTAGGTGGCGAGGTCGGGCGAGTGGAAGCTCTTCAGTAACCCAACTAACAATGGTTCCAAGTTCATGTTTATCCAGCGCACCACCGATGCCGTAGCCATCAAAATTCATCGCACCTAAGTCAGAAGCTGCTTTACGCCGCAGGTCTTCGTATTGCGCGCCTTGGATAACTCCAAACAAGGCTTGATAGGGCTTGTTAGATCTTTCGGCTGTTAACTTATTGTGTTCATCAATGCAGCGAATAGCCCAGAGTCGAGTGCGTTCAAGTGACATTACTTGATAGTCACGCGTATTCATAAGAGTCGTAAGTTCATCAAAGGCAAAGATAATGTCAGCGCCAAGTTGATGTTGAACTTGCATCGAAAACTCAGGGGTAAAGCGGTGCATGGTGCCATCAAGGTGAGACTTAAACGTAACTCCGTCATCATCAACATGAGCTAACCGAGTCTTGTTTTCAGCAATCACGTCATCTGACTGAACGGTGTCGGTCTCCATTGCTAAGACTTTTTTAAAGCCGGCGCCCAGACTCATTACCTGAAAGCCACCGCTGTCGGTAAACGTAGGACCTGGCCAATTCATGAACTTGCCTAAACCCCCGGCGTCATCGACGATGTCTGCGCCTGGCTGTAGGTAGAGGTGATATGCATTGGCCAGCAATGCTTGGGAACCAAGCTCTTGCATAGATTCAGGCATTACCGATTTAACAGTTGCCTTGGTACCTACTGGAATAAAAGCGGGGGTTTGAATCTGGCCGTGAGGAGTGTTAATGGTTCCAGCTCGCGCGCTACTACTGCGTTCTGGCTTGCTTACAACATCGAAGCAAAATTCAGATTTGGACACTTGTTACAGACTGTCCAGGTGATCGGCAATTTTCTTAGCTGCACTTCCAAGCGCTTTGTACTCAGCGTCCGTTAATAGATCAACTAAGTGCTTTCGCACTCCGGTTACATGGTCGGGAGCAGCAGAAACCAATGCTCTCGTGCCCGCGTTTGTTAATACGGCTAATTGCCCTCGGCGATCATCAGGGCTAACTTCGCGAGACACTATGCCAGCTGCTTCCATGCGATCTAATTGATGAGACAGTCTGCTTCGGGAAAGT
>JAIOWT010000013.1 GCA_021742025.1 Candidatus Nanopelagicales bacterium | reverse complement strand
CGAAGAAGCGTTCGATAGATCCGAATAGCGCGCGGTGAATCATTATTGGGCGACTGCGCGAGCCATCTGATGCTTGGTATTCCAATTCGAAACGTTGCGGAAGTTGGAAGTCCACTTGAATTGTCGACATCTGCCAAGTGCGACCAATCGCGTCACGGGCTTGCACTGAAATCTTTGGGCCGTAAGACGCTGCGCCACCAGGATCTGGAACTAATTCAAGGCCAGATTTTTGAGCTGCTTCAGCCAATGCGGCCGTTGCCTGCTCCCATTCAGCTTCTGTACCGATGGACTTTTCTGGATTACGTGTTGAAAGCTCCAAGTAGAAATCATCTAGGCCGTAATCACGCAACAGGTCCAAGACGAAACCCAACAAATTCTGCAATTCACCGCCCATTTGTTCTGGGGTGCAATAAATGTGCGCGTCGTCTTGCGTCATGCCACGCACTCGAGTTAATCCATGAATTACCCCAGAGCGCTCGTAACGATAAACCGAACCGAATTCGAAAAGTCGTAGCGGTAATTCGCGGTACGAGCGGCCACGTGATTTGTAAATCAGATTATGGAAGGGGCAGTTCATCGGCTTTAGGTAATAGTCCTGGCCTTGGCGCTTAACGGTGCCGTCTTCGTGAAGCTCTTCATCCAAATGCATCGCTGGGAACATTCCTTCGCGATACCAATCCAAGTGACCTGACTGTTCAAACAATGCACCCTTGGTGATGTGCGGGGTGTAAACGAATTGATAGCCAGCGTTTTCATGACGGATACGTGAGTAATCTTCCATCTGTCGACGAATGATTCCGCCCTTTGGATGGAACACTGCCAATCCAGATCCAATCTCATCTGGGAAGGAAAATAGATCAAGTTCGACACCAAGTCGACGATGATCCCGCTTCTCAGCTTCTTCCAGCATGTTCAAGTACTGCTTCAAACCATCTTTGGTTGGCCATGCTGTGCCATAAACGCGCTGCATCGATTCATTCTTTTGGTCACCGAGCCAATATGCAGCTGATGTCCGCATCAACTTGATAGCTCGAGCGTCAATGTATCGGGTGTCTGGGACATGCGGGCCCCGACACAAATCGCACCAGCGCAACTCGCCACTACGTAGATCTATGTTGTCGTAAATCGTTAGTTCGCCACCACCAACTTCCATGACATCTTCGGACATCACGGTTGCGTCGTCGTCAGCACCCAATAAGCGAATTTTGAACGGCTCGTTGCTCAACTCATCGCGAGCGGATTCGCGATTTGTTACGCGACGAGAAAACTTCTGTCCAGAGTTAATGATCTCAACGCACTTTTTTTCGATTGTGACTAAATCATCAGGGGTGAAAGTTCGATTGGTTCCAAAGTCATAGAAGAAGCCATCTTTAATTGGTGGACCAATACCCAGCTTGACGTCATCAAAAATTGCTTGGGTTGCCTGGGCAACAATGTGGGCAACACTGTGTCGCAGAACGGAAAGCCCCTCTGGGTCACTAATCAGGATTGGTTCAACGATGTCGCCTTCAGTTAACGGGTGGCTAAGGTCGACAATTTCGCCGTTGACCCGTGCTACTACAACTTGACGGGCCTTATCGCCGACTACGTCGATTGCACAGGCACCTGCTTCGATCTCAGTTGAGACGCGTTCAGTTCCGGCAAGAACGTGTGGCACGAAGAATTCCTTTTCAAACGACAACGGTCAAAGTCTACGGGAGCAGGTGCAAAAGACCACATATCTACCGATTAACTGCTGCCCGTTCACTGCTATCAGTTCACCTAGCCCAAATCAACAAGCTCTAAAACGAAGCCTAGATTTCTATGTTGAACAAATTCTCAATCGGTGCAAGTAGCGGCTCAAAGCCTTGCATAGTTGCTCCCCATTTAGCCCAATATGCATATGCAATAAAAATGAGTGACATGGTCACCACCAAAATGATTTTACTTCGCTTGGCACGGAACTCGTTGCTGACTAAGAGCCGCGCAACTTGAGAGGAAAACTGTCGCACTGGATTCAACATTCGTTGCGCCCAGGCATATTCAGTTGCCAGAATAATTAGTCCAAAAAATATTACGGCCCAGCCGGGCCCAGGAAATAACAGAAAGAAAATACCAAGCCCAACAACAGTTAGACCAAAAATCAAAATAATTCCACGCCAGGTTGCATCTAGCGCGCGATTTGATCGAACCGAATTGCGTCGGTCCATGTACCGTCCATACATCCGATCGCTAAATGACTCGCGTTCCTTAGGTTTCTTCTCGTCGGTTTTCATGGGTTCAAATTCTCAGATCGATGTGTTTTGAAAATCCCGCCCAGTTTTTCTGTCAAGACTCCCGACGCTATTGAGCGTCTATCTGAGACGTTTCCAAGTGTGTCTAGCTTGGCAATCTCAGTCACGGGATGAATGTCTCTAGTTGAGGACGTGATGAACACCTCTTCAGCATTCCATAATTCCTGTGGATCTACATCTCTCTCTATTACCTTCAAACCTGCCGCAAGAGCGTGCTCAATCACAAGATCTCTGGTGATCCCTCGAAGCAACCCGCTCTCTTCTGATGGTGTGATGATTTGATCATTCGCAACCAAAAAAATATTTGAACCAGTGCCTTCACATAATCGACCAGATGTATCGCAATAAACGGCTTCGGAAAAACCGTGACTCTTTGCCGACGCAAGAGCATACACATTTTCCGCATATGAAGTGGTCTTCAAACCAGCCAATGGCGATTTTTCATTCCGCGTCCATGGAACTAACAGCACTGTCGTGCTCTGGGGCCAAGCAGCCTGCTCGGCGATTGAAATTACTATCGTTGGTTCGGCGGATGTGCGATCCGAACCTAGCGGTCCCGCGCCACTCGTTAATGTAACGCGAAGCCGCCCAAAATCAAGCTTTGGATTGCTGGCTAGAACCTGTTCGATTCCCTTTGAAATTTGCGAATGATCAGGTGCCGCTAACCCCAAGCCCAATGCAGATTTAGTTAACCGCTCGAGGTGCCTATCAATTGCGTACGCTCGCCCATTACTAACTAGCAGAGTTTCAAAAACACCATCTGCGACTGTAAATCCGTGATCGAGGACACTGACTTTCGCATCAACTAATGGAACGACATCATCGTTAATCCAAAAGTGTGAAACTGTCATACCAACAAGCCTACCTATCAGCTGGTTACAAAGTCTGAATCAGAACTTGATTTTGCTGGTTCGCCTGAAGTCATAGCGGCAACTGACAAGAGTCGAGCAGCCTTCAACTCGGTTTCGTGCCACTCTCCATTTGGATCGCTTGCCCAAGTGATTCCAGCGCCAGTTCCAAAATTTAGGAATTTTGAATCTGCGGATGTGCTTTGCCAGAAAGTTCGAATTCCGACAGCAAGTTCTGCTGTTCGCTCGTCGGCATTAATCCAGCCAAATCCACCGCAGTAGATTTCGCGGGAACAGTTCTCTAGTCGCTCAATAACTTCCAAAGCGCTGCTCTTCGGGGCTCCACTCACTGATCCCGGAGGTAGCAGCGCTGCAAAGATTTCGCTCCAACCAGTATTAGTTGGCAAAGTACCCTCAACATCTGAGACCAGGTGAACTAGTCCAGGGTGTTGTTCAAGTCGTAACAGGTCAACAACTTTTACTGAACCAGATTCGCAAACTTGTCCAAGATCATTTCTAATCAAGTCAACAATCATGATGTTCTCAGTCTGATCTTTTTCTAGAAGATCACTAGCAACCTTCGCGGTACCTTTTATCGGACTTGATCGCAAGACCTGTTGCTTGCGGGAAAGAAACAATTCCGGAGACGCACTAACGATTCGCACGTCTGTTGCTAATCCTGAAAGTGTTGCGGGCACCTGTAGTGCGCTTAAGTAGGGTGCCGGATTGTGTTCAGCCAGGAGTGACCAAAGCGCAACAACGTTTAAGTCTTGCGCTATCGGCGCCCGCAATACCCGGCACAAATTCGCTTGGTAAACCCAACCTCGAGCAATGTCTTGTCTGATGCTCTCGACGGCATCGACGTATTCGGTCATCGACATCGACGAGACCCAATCTTGCACCTCGATCGCTGCATGGCTAATGTCATGTCCGAGCTCGATCAACTTTTCTAAGTTGAGGGGCTGGACTTCGCTAAAACGAAAAGCTTGAAAATCGCCCTCGAAAGTATGGGTTACCGCCCACCAGCCTTCGCCATCTAGTCTGGCGACGTCGGTTGTCGCTTCAACGAAGTTTGTCGCCATATAGTTGCCAAAAATTGCAACTGCCAGGCCTTGATTCATACCTCCACCTTACGAACCTTCATTGGCTGACTTTGAACCCATGCCGTAATTGGGCTAAGGTAACGGGGTCGGGCTTAGCCTGTACGCGGATGTGGCTCAGTGGTAGAGCATCACCTTGCCAAGGTGAGGGTCGCGGGTTCGAATCCCGTCATCCGCTCGGAAGAGCTCACATTGGGCGACCCCGGTGGAGTGGCCGAGAGGCGAGGCAAGGGACTGCAAATCCCTGTACACGGGTTCAAATCCCGTCTCCACCTCGTAAGTGAACAAACGGCAAGTGAGTAACATAACTGAACATCCGTTTCACAACGGTCGATTGGCGCAGTTGGCTAGCGCGCTTCCTTGACATGGAAGAGGTCACAGGTTCAAGTCCTGTATCGACCACCAGCTCCTTAATAAAGCGTCAGGAAAATTTGATGTTAGATCTCGAATTGGCATCACTTCCTGAAATCGCCGCTCACTATGAATCCAAAGAGTCGAACTGGATTCGGGCGAACATGATCATTTCCCTAGACGGCCACTTCGTTGGCGCTAGCGATTCATCTAGGGATTTAACCAGTGAGTCTGATCTCAAACTGCTTTTACTATTGCGCGCGATATCAGATGTAGTTTTAGTCGGAGCCAACACCGCACGTATGGAGAACTATCGTCAACCCAAAGCTCGCGATGATTTTTCATTCTTGAATCGCAAGCCACCTCGGCTCGCAGTCGTGAGCGCTAGTTTGGATTTCGATCTGACTGCTCCACTTTTTCATGGCGGGCAGGATCGAACCATCGTCATCAATGTCGGCGACGTCACTCCATCGACTGAACTAAATGACATTGCACATGTTATTGATGTCGCTCCCAGTGATTCGTCTAGTTTTGTGCCTGAATTAGTCGCTGCGCTGGCCAGCCTTGGTTTAGGAAAAATCACCTGTGAAGGTGGGCCAAGTTTGCTTACGCAACTACTGAGAGCAAGCGCGGTAGATGAATATGATTTAACAATTTCACCAGTAACTGTTGGCGGTACTCCATTGTGGCCAGAAGCGCTCCCGCGTACTTCAGATTGGGATCAGGTTGGTGAAGCCAAATCTGGCGACTTTGATTTCAAGCGACTGTTCTTTCGCCGCTGAGAATGCGCCTGCACTCGCCTGATACCACTTGTTGCTCTAGCCTTTACTTATGAGTGAAAAAGTTGTTAAAACCGATGAGCAATGGCGAGCTGAGCTAAGTCCTGAAGAATATCGCGTACTTCGCGAAGCAGGTACTGAGGCCGCATTCATTGGAGAGTACACCGACACCGAAGCTGATGGCATCTATGCTTGCCGTGCCTGTGGTGCTGAACTGTTCAGAAGTGATGCAAAGTTTCACAGCGGCTGCGGTTGGCCGTCCTTCTTCACTCCTTTGGCAGCCGAGACTGTCACTGAAATCAAAGACATTTCATACGGCATGGTGCGAACTGAAATCCGATGCGCTGCTTGTGATTCACACCTTGGCCATGTTTTTGAGGGCGAAGGCTACAAAACTCCAACAGATTTGCGTTACTGCATCAACTCAATTTCAATGACGTTGATTGAAGATAAAAACTAACCTAAAGAAATTAGTGCGATTCCAGTAAATGTAATAGCAATTCCCACATACTGAACGGGCATCAAGCGCTCTTTGTGAATCCACCACGCCAACAAAACTGTCACGATTGGGTAAAGCGAACCGAGTACAGCAACCACGGACAGCAAACCTAGTGATGCGGCAAAGGCAAACAAGATGTTCGCACCAGCATCGGAAGCGCCGATAGTTGCTAGCCACGGAATGTCTTTCTTAATTAGTCCACCAAGTGATGTGAGCGCCAAGGCAATAACTAAAACGATTGAAACTTGAGTAGCTCGCATGGCAACGATAGTTACTGTTGGATTTTCCTGTCCACCCTTAGCCATGAAATAAACACAGAATCCAAAAGTTACTGCGGCAAACAGTGCCAGAAATACTGGCCGGGAATCTACCTTCCCATTTAGCTCAGGCCCGCTAGCCAGAATCACACCGATAAGCGCAACGACAATTCCAACTACTTGCACACTGCTCGGGCGCTCACCTTGCACTAGGCCAATTGTCAGCGGGACAACTGCGCTCAGCGACGAAATCGGAGCCACAATTCCCATCTGGCCAGTAGCTAGCGCAGTATAGAAACCAACGAGGCCAAGCAAGCCCATAGCGCCAGCGATTGCACCGTTAAACCAGACCGTGGTGTCCCAGGTCCAAAGACCAAAAATCAAGGCAAGCGATGATGCAAACAACAGCCCAAAAGTCTGCGATCCACCGATTACCGCAATTGCTTTTCGCTTCTTGCTAAGAGTTCCACCCAAGAAGTCAGATACACCCCAGACCACGCTGGAAAGCAAGGCAAGAATGATCGGCACTCCGTCAGCCTAACTGACCGCGCGCCTCTGCCATCAACTAGTGCATTGTTCATATGCTTAGAAGTAATGGATTCTTCTGGGGTAGGTGCTTCAAACGTGGACGTTTGGCAAAGTGCATTAGACAGCCTGCAGAGCCCTGTTTTGCGTGCTGAGTTTTCATTAGAGGAAGTTCCCGCCCCGCAGCGTTTGGCACCGCACAGCATTGCTCTAGCTGTTGAAGCCATAGATTCCGATGACGAAGAATTGGCAGTTGGTCGCTTTATTGTGTTGCATGACCCAGAAGGTCAAGACACCTGGGATGGCACGTTTCGCGTAGTGTCTTTCGTCCGAGCGCCCATGGAATCTGACGTTGTAACTGATGACCTGTTCGATGAAGTTGCCTGGTCTTGGCTAACTGATGCGTTAACAGATGCAGGTGCAAAATTTCATCATGCATCTGGAACAGTCACGCGCACTGTGTCGCGATCATTTGCGGGATTAGAAGATCGTTCAACCGAGACTGATCTTGAAATCAGAGCCTCTTGGTCACCAGACACTGAAGATCTTTCTCGCCACATGCAGGCCTGGCTTGCGCTTGTTGAAAAAAGTTCGGGACTTACCCCGCTACCGGAAGGCGTTACCGCACTTTCTCGAAAGCGCTAACAACTGTTTATGTCTGATCACATTGATTCACTGCAAGACGTTACTGACCCTGAGGGCTCTGGAAGCCCTGAAGGCCCTGACGCACTCGAAGTCGAGCGAATCCCAGTTACCGAACCGCGCGAAGGCCTGCCGCATATCGTTTCCACTCCAGAGCAATTAGCGGAATTAGTCGCTGCTATTTCTAGAGGTACTGGACCCGTAGCACTCGATGCCGAGCGCGCTTCTGGATTTAAGTACAGTCAACGTGCTTACTTGATTCAATTGCGCCGAAAAGGCTCGGGTTCACATCTAATCGATCCGATTCTGTTTCCAAATTTGAATCCACTTCAAGATTCACTCGTTGGGGTGGATTGGATTTTGCACGCTGCCTCGCAGGACTTGGTTTGTTTAGCTGAAGTAGGTCTGGTACCAACTGCGAATGTTTTTGATACCGAACTTGCTGGTCGACTACTTGGATTGCCACGCGTTGGACTTGGACCATTGATTGAAACCCAACTGGGTTTCACGCTCGCCAAAGAGCACAGCGCTGCTGACTGGTCCACTCGCCCACTGCCGGAATCTTGGCTCAACTATGCCGCTTTGGATGTCGAGTTCTTGATCGAGTTATGGGAAGTGCTCGAGACGCAGTTGCAAGAAGCTGGCAAGCATCACTGGGCAATCCAGGAATTTGATCACGTTAGACGAACAACTGGGCCGATTGAGCGCATCGATCCTTGGCGTCGCACTTCTGGAATGCACGTAATTCGCAAGCAACGAGACTTAGCTGTGATTCGTGAAGTTTGGTACGCCCGAGATGAAGTAGCACGTGAGCAAGATATTGCAGCCGGCCGAATCCTGTCTGACTCCCACATTGTTACTATCGCAAGTTCTGGACTAACTAAGGAAGCTGAATTAAAGTCACTTTCCTTCATGCATTTACGAAATGTTAAACGCCACTCAGATACCTGGATTGCAGCAACCTTAAAGGCACACAGTTTGCCAGATGATGAATTGCCAGCACTGAAGTTACCGGTCACCGGTCCGCCAGCTCCAAGAAATTGGGAAGTTCGTAATCCACAAGCATGGCGTCGACTTGAGTTTGCTCGGGCTGAATTATCCGCGATCGCTGAAAAACTCGGCCTTCCGATTGAAAATTTAATGACGCCAGACACGATTCGTCGGGTGCTTTGGACGCCGCCTGGAAGTATTGACTTGCTCCCCCAGGCTCTTGCTGATTTAGGTGCTCGCCCATGGCAGATTGAGATTGTTTGCCCAGTACTAGAAACCGCTATTTGGGGTCTTACCCAAAATGAACCTAACGAACCGTAGTTTTTAGATCCTGCTCAATAGTTTCCACGATTCCTTGCGCATCCAGATGCAACTTATTCAAGATTGATTTTCGACTTGCATGATCCAGGAATTTCTTTGGTATTCCAAGTGAAGTTACTCGCGTTGCTGCCTTAACTTGACGCAAGGCACTGCCGATTGCTTCACCAATGCCACCGTCAACTAGACCATCTTCGATTGTGACTACAAACTCGCGCTCAGCTAGGTAGCCAACTAATCCAGCAGCAACTGGCAACACTTGGATTGGGTCAATAACTTCGACAGCGAAACCACGCTCTTGCAAAGTGCGCGCTGCCTCAAGGGTTTGCGTTGCCATTCCACCGATCGAAACAATTGTCACATCAGGATTTGGTGTTGCGATCAAAACGTCGGCAAACCCAAGTGATTGAACTGCGGGAATATCATTTGGAATCGCACCCTTAGAAAACCTGATGACAGTTGGGTGGTCTGACTTATCTATGCAATTTCGAAGCGCTGAAACCAAGCGAGCACCATCACGTGGCGCAAATAGATCAAGGCCTGGCACTACGCGCAACAAAGCCATGTCCCACATGCCGTTGTGGCTGGCGCCATCATCGCCGGTTACCCCAGAGCGGTCTAATGCAAAAGTTACGCCCGCGCCATGTAACGCTGCATCCATGATTACTTGGTCGATTGCGCGATTCAAAAATGTTGCATAGACCGCGATGACTGGATGTAGGCCAGCATGTGCCATACCAACTGCGCTGGTTACTGCGTGTTGTTCTGCAATTCCAACATCAAATGTACGTTCTGGGAATACATCAGCAAAGGCATCAAGGCCAGTAGGTCCCAGCATTGCTGCCGTGATTGCAACAACGTCCTGGCGTTCACTACCGATCTCAACAAGCTCTCGCGAGAAAACAGATGTCCAAGATTTTGCTGCTTGGGTTAACGGTTTGCCGGTGTCGGGATCAACGATGCCGACCGCATGAAAGCGATCAGCTTCATCGGTCTCGGCTGGTTTGTAACCATGACCCTTTTCAGTAATGACGTGAACGATGACTGGCTTGCCAAAATCCCGGGCACGTTGGAAAGCAAACTCCAAGTTGGCAATGTTGTGACCGTCAACAGGGCCGATGTATTTCAGACCTAGATCTTCAAATAAACCCTGCGGCGCTACAAAATCCTTTATGCCTTTTTTCATACCGTGCAAAGCATCGTAAATCGGTGATCCGATAACGGGCGTGCGCTTAAGAACCGACTTTCCCCAGCCCAAGAACTTTTCGTATTCTTTAGCGGTACGTAACTTTGCTAAGTGTCGAGCCATGCCACCAATTGTTGGTGAATAAGAGCGTTCGTTGTCATTAACAACAATCACTACTGATCGATCTGATCCGTCGGCGATGTTGTTAAGCGCTTCCCAGGTCATGCCGCCAGTGAGCGCACCATCTCCAACGACAGCAACCACATGTCGATCTGCTTCGTCGTGGATTTCGAATGCTTTGGCAATTCCATCTGCGTAAGAAAGTGCTGTAGATGCGTGACTGTTTTCAATTACATCGTGAATACTTTCGGCGCGACTTGGATAGCCAGATAGTCCACCTTCTTGACGCAAGGTTTCGAAATCATTCGCCCGACCAGTAACCATCTTGTGTACGTAAGACTGGTGTCCGGTATCCCAGAGAATCGGGTCCTTTGGCGAATCAAAAACTCTATGCAGCGCCAGAGTTAACTCAACGACGCCAAGGTTTGGGCCTAAGTGGCCACCGGTTTTGGTTACATTCTTGATTAGCGAAGCCCGAATTTCAGCCGCTAAGGCATCTAGATTTTCTGGAGCTAGAGCGCGCAAATCGCTAGGAGAATTTATCCCAGGCAAAAAAGCCACAGTCCGCCCCTAACCATCTAGTAAGTGTCCCAAGTCTAATGAGATATGGGACTTTGCGCCTGACGCCAGAGTTCGAAATCCCTATGGATTTGCGGTTTTGCTCGAGTTCAAGGCTTCAATGACTGCCATGGCGCTGCTGAGTTCTAGCGCCAAGCGCGCACCTTCGTGCTCCAAAGTGGAAAGCAACTCGGTCAAAACTTGGGGAGCCAAGTTTGTCGTAGTTCTTGCGCTTCGATAGGCATCCCTAATTGCTTCCACTTGATGCTCGAGTTGATACTTTGCGACGTAGCCAAGCGCGGCTGGATGCGATCGAAATATCTCATACGTGCGAAATTCAGATGGGCATCGATCGAGTAACCATGCACTTGCTTTGATTTCCCAGCCAGGTGCCCCAGCTGGGATCAGATCAGTTGGCCAACTACTCATGCCTTGGCAAGTGAGCGAAGTACGTACTGCAAGATGCCGCCGTGGCGGAAGTAATCAGCTTCACCCGGAGTATCAATGCGAACAACTGCTTCAAAGGTCTTAACCGAACCATCAATTGAAGTTGCCGACACTGTAACTGTGCTTGGTATCTTGCCCGCGTTTAACTCCACAATTCCTGACACATCAAATGTTTCTGTTCCAATTAGTCCTAGCGAATCTGCCGTCTGACCTGCTGGGTACTGCAGCGGCAATACACCCATGCCAATCAAGTTTGAGCGGTGAATCCGTTCGTAGGATTCCGCGATAACAACTCGAACTCCGAGTAGCGCAGTTCCCTTTGCCGCCCAATCTCGGGAAGATCCGGAACCATATTCTTTACCGGCCAGAATGAGCATCGGAATGTTCTTCAACGCAGCGTTTACTGATGCTTCGTAGATTGAAGTTTGTGGCGCACCTTCAACTGTGAAGTCTCTAGTGAAACCGCCTTCGACATCTTCTAGCAATTGGTTGCGTAAACGAATGTTCGCGAACGTGCCACGGATCATAACTTCGTGGTTTCCACGTCGAGAGCCATAAGAGTTGAAGTCAGCTTTAGCCACTCCATTTTCCTTAAGATACTTTCCAGCCGGGCTATCCTCGCGAATCGATCCAGCTGGGGAAATGTGATCGGTAGTTACCGAGTCCCCTAGTTTTGCGAGTACGCGTGCACCCTTCACATCGGTAACTGGGACCGGTTCAACTGGCATGTTTTCAAAATATGGTGGTCGACGCACATAAGTGCTCTTCTCATCCCAATCAAAAGTAGCTCCAGTTGGAGTATCGAGATTCTGCCAACGAGCGTCGCCTGCAAAAACATCTTTGTAACGAGAAGTGAACATGTCGGCATCGATTGAGGAGTCAATAACTGCCGATACTTCCTGCGCACTTGGCCAGATATCTTTCAAGTAGACCGGATTGCCATTTGAATCATCTCCCAATGAATCGTTCTGCAAATCAATCGCCATAGTTCCAGCTATTGCATATGCGACTACCAAAGGAGGTGATGCTAGGTAATTCATCTTGACGTCAGGATTGATTCTGCCTTCAAAGTTGCGATTACCCGAAAGCACCGCAACTGCTGCCAAATCATTGTCCTGAATCGCTGTGCTAATTTCTGGGGCAACAGGTCCGGAGTTACCGATACAAGTTGTGCAGCCATAGCCAACCAAATTGAATCCAAGTGCGTCTAAGTACTTTGTTAGACCTGACTTGTTGTAGTAATCAGTCACAACTTGGGAACCCGGAGCCAATGTGGTTTTAACCCAAGGCTTTCGAGTTAATCCCTTTTCAACAGCCTTCTTGGCCAACAAACCAGCAGCCATCATTACAGAAGGATTAGATGTGTTAGTGCAAGATGTGATTGCCGCGATTACAACAGAGCCGTGGGCAACATCGAAGTCTTCACCATTAAGCGAAACATGCCCAGTCTTGCTGCGATCTTGGGTGTAAGTCTGAACTGCAGTTTCAAACGCTGGTCCCGCATTTGAAAGTTCAACGCGATCTTGTGGGCGCTTAGGTCCCGCAATAGATGGCTTGACGGTCCCTAAATCAAGCTCGATGTACTCCGAGTAAACCGGCTCAATTGCTGGGTTGTGCCAGAGTCCTTGAACTTGGGCATAGGCCTTAACTAAAGCGAGTTGTGATTCTGGTCGTCCAGTTAATCGCATGTAGTTCAAAGTTTCTTCATCAATCGGGAAGATCGCTGCAGTTGAGCCATACTCCGGACTCATGTTTCCGATCGTTGCTCGGTTTGCAAGTGAAACTGATGTGACACCCTCACCATAGAATTCGACAAACTTACCCACAACTCCGTGCTTACGAAGCATTTCAGTAATGGTGAGAACTAAATCAGTGGCAGTAGTTCCTGGCTGCATTTGGCCGAACAATTTGAAACCAACTACGCGCGGAATCAACATCGACACTGGCTGACCAAGCATTGCTGCTTCGGCTTCAATACCGCCAACTCCCCAACCCAATACCCCAAGTCCGTTAACCATGGTGGTGTGTGAATCAGTACCAACGCAACTATCTGGATATGCCATACCGTTGCGAACCATAACGACACGCGCAAGTGCCTCGATGTTTACTTGATGAACAATGCCAGTGCCAGGTGGCACAACCTTGAAGTCATCAAATGCATCCTGACCCCAGCGCAAGAACTTGTAGCGCTCACCATTGCGCTGGTATTCAAGCTCTACGTTTTTGTCTGCAGCCGCGTTATCGCCGAAGAAGTCTGCAATAACCGAGTGATCGATAACGAGTTCTGCGGGAGCCAGTGGATTGATGCGACTTGGGTCGCCACCTAATGCAGTGAATGCCTCACGCATAGTTGCTAAGTCAACAACACAGGGCACGCCGGTAAAGTCCTGCATGATTACGCGGGCAGGCGTGAATTGAATTTCATCAGTTGGTTCGGCTTGAGCATCCCAATTCGCCAAAATTTGAATTTGAGCCGCAGTTACATTCGCACCATCTTCGGTGCGTAGCAGATTTTCTAGAAGTACTTTGTGAGTAAATGGCAGACGTTCACTGCCTGGCATTACATCAAGACGATAAATCGTAAAAGACTGCCCATCGACGACTAGTTCAGATTGGGCCTGGAATGAATTGAGGCTACTCACGGAGCTCCTAAAAGTATCTTGATGTCAAGATAGATTCTACGCCAAGAACTTGGAATTCTTCAGTTGGTGGCTAAAACCGTTCGAATAGGGAAATGCACTCGACATGACCGGTCATGGGGAATGCATCTAGTCCTACTAATTGCGTCATGGACCAACCCGCATCCGCCAAGTATTTGGCATCTCGACCAAGGGCGCTCGGTTCGCAAGCGACATAAATGATTGCGCGCTGCGTAATTCGATCCAACTCGGTAATAACTTCTAGCCCCGCCCCAGCCCTTGGTGGGTCCAAGATAACTACTGCAAAGTCTTCATCAATTTGGGTAATCCACTTTGAAACATCAGCAGTTATCAAATCCATTTGCGGTAAGTCACTGCATGATCGGCGCGCATCGCGCATCGAATCAATGACAGATTCAACTGCTACTACTTCACCCTTTTCGGTTACGTCCGCAGCAATGCTGGCTGCAAATAAACCTGCGCCAGCATAAAGATCTAGTGCCTTCTCGCCTGGCTTTAAACTTGCAAAGCGCCGAACTGTGTCTACGAAAACTTTTGGTGCGTCTTTATGCACTTGCCAAAAAGATCCGGCATGGATTCGCCAGTTTCGTTCACCTACGGTTTCATCCAGCCAAGGGCCGCCGCGTTGATCAACGACCACATGTTGTCCGGTAGAACTTTGTGCAGTGCTTATGTCTCCACGGCCGATGTGAACTTTTTCCTGGGCCAGCGCAACTGAACCTTCCACTGCAATTAAGCAATCATCAATTTCAATTACGGTGTGCGAGCGCGGCATCTTCATGCCGATGGAAACATCGCCAATGCGGGCGTACCTATTACGAGTTCGCCAGCGCAAACCATCTTCGTTTGGGCTAAGTGCAATCACTTCAAAGTCCGCAATTGGTTTGCCGTTGACATGCGTAATGCCGCCCAGATGTGACAGCTGCTCGCGAACTACTTCGCTTTTCAGGCTGCGCTGATGTGCGAGGCTGACATGTTGCCAATCACAGCCACCACAAGCTCCCGCGTAGGTGCAAGGCGCAATGACGCGGTGCTCGCTGCCATCAATAACCGAAACGACATCCGCTCGCAGGAACTTCTTGCTAATGTCCGTAATCTCGGCCTTCACTGTTTCGCCGGGAATTCCGTGACGAACAAATACAACTTGTCCGTTGTATCTAGCGATACAGAAACCGCCATTTGCCACTTTGTCGATTAGTAATTCAACGACGTCGCCGATCTTTACTACTTCAGGATCAGACATTGCTGGATTCAGCGTCCTTCTTTGCCTTTGCCAGCAATCTGAACGTTACAAAAATACCTAGCGCAAAAAGTGGGTAACCGAGCAAAAGTTTTAACGTACCAAGCGCAGCTGTTTGACCCATTAGATATAGCGGGAACATGAGTACGACTCGAATTCCAAAAATCAGGGCCCATAGCCATGTGATCGTGCTGAACAAGCGATGGGCTTCGTGGTCCTTAACCCAAGACATGTCCCGTCCGCGCAACGCTTGAATGACATATCCCATTAACGGTTTATGGATCGCAATACTTATCAAGCAAGCGCCTGCGTATACCGCGTTGGTGATAATTCCTGGCAAAAAGAAATTCTCAGCATTTCCAGTTCGTTGCGCCAAAAATGCTGCGATCGCGATACCTATCAAGCCCGAAAATACCTGAACTAAAGATTGCCGACGCAATAATCGAAACAGTGCCAGTACAGCTGCCGTTCCGACGGAGGCATAAAGCGTAGTTTCAAGGTCCCGATCGGTAACCAAGTATGCAACGGTGAAAACTACGAAAGGTAATCCTGAGTCGAGCACACCAGCCCAGCCACCTAGGGCTGACGCGAGAAGTTCAGTATCGTCCTTGATTTCAGAAACGATGTCCTCGTCATTGGGATCTAACTCAGGGTTACTCACGTTAATAGCGTATCCAGTTAACTTCTAATGTTTTTCATCCACACTTAAAGCCGTATGTGAAAACTTCCAAAATCAAAATTGCCGCCTGATTTGCCGTCATTAGATGTTGTCGGCTTTTCAGCGGGAGCACTGGGGCTGCGCAATGCGAGTCTTTCCCCTGGCGGCAACGGAGAATCTCCACGATTGACTACCAATCTTGCAATTACTTCATCAATATCGGGTAAACCTTTTGAGTTTTGAACGGTGTGAGGTAAAGCTCCGTCTCCGCTTATAACCACGCGAACTAACCAACGGGAACCTCTAGCTCCCAAGAATCTAACTGGTTGCACATGGGCGTTTCCATCAAGGTCAACTGTCGGCATCACGGCATGAATCTCTGGCCCAAATCTGCCTAGTTCCAAATTGCAATCGACTTTCTGCTCGCGCAAACCTGAAACGATTGCATCTCGCATACTTGCCCACGCATCCTCATTTGCTGCAGCAGCAAAAACCTGAACTTCAGCAATTGTCATGTCGAGGTGTAGCGAAACAGATTTGCCAATGCCAGATCTGGGATCCAGATCTAAATGAACTTCAAGGCCAGGAATGTTTGGCAAGAACAACGAACCAAGATCAAGCATGGCGCTGGTGTCCATTTCGTTGCTGAAATCTAGTGGTCCTTCAGTCACGATGAAACACCTGTTGAGCCGAAGCCTTTGTCGTTTCGTTCAGTCTCACCAAGATCCTGCACTTGTATGAATTGCGCGGACGTAACCTCTTGTATCACTAGCTGTGCGATGCGACTACCTGCTGGCAAGTTAACGGTTTGACTTGGATCCAAATTGATCAGACAGATTTTTAGTTCCCCCCGATATCCAGAATCAATTGTGCCTGGTGTGTTAACAATTCCAATTCCGTGTTTAGTTGCTAGACCCGATCTCGGATGCACTAACCCGACATAACCAGCTGGTAGCGCAATCGCCACACCAGTTGAAACTAACGAGCGCTCACCCGGTCCAAGTGTGACATCTTCGATACACACTAAGTCTGCGCCAGCGTCACCGTCATGTGCATACTTTGGTGCCTGCGCTAATTCATGCAGCAATTTGAATTCGATGTTGACTTTACTCATGGCGCAATGTCTAACTTCTTTACATAATTCAAAGCATTTGCATCGTTTGCCGCATTCGCAAGATCTTGTTTACGCCCGTGCTTAAGGAAGTGGTCAATTGGCACTTGCATGTAAAGCGAGCCTGCCTCAACAGCAAGCGGTCCATCCGGGGAGTTCAATCTTCCCTCAGCTGTTGACCAAATCTTGCGGCCACTGATCGCTTGCATGGTGGCTTGAATGTAAACCCGGGTTCCAACTGGTACTGGCAACCTGTATGAAACTTCAAGATGGGCGGTTACGGCAGGCGCACGAATCAACCAATTAGTTGCGCCAAGTGATTCGTCAAAAGCCAAGGACAAGATTCCACCGTGAGCAATACCTGGCGCACCTTGGTGATGTTCAGTAACTTCAAATACTGCACGCGTAGTCATCCCATCACCGGCTTCAATTTGGATGTGAAGTCCGGTTGGGTGATCAATGCCACAGCCGAAACAGTTCTTGTAATGGCTAGCGATTACTTCACCTGGTTTTGGGGCATCGGCGTGACGCTGCGGGACTTTCGCATCACTTGGAATACTCAGCGGGTGAATTTCTCGACCAATTCGTTCCATGTTCTTTAGAGTATCGTTTCTTTTAAGTTGTTTTTGAAGCAGTGACCCGTAACCGCAAAGTGAGTTATCAAATGACTACCGAGGGTGTCGACGGAAAGAATCCGGTTTACCAAGAACGGCTTTGGCCATCCATTGGCATGTGGGTGTTTGCATTCATAATGACGTCTTCGCTTGGAATCGCTTATGCCCAGGCCTACGGCAAGGAATTGGGATTTGTAGTTGCACTTGTTACAACAATTGCGGTCACTGCCGGAATTGTGGTCAATACTCCACTGATTCAAATTGATGAGTTGAATTTCCGCGCTGGTCGCGCTCGCCTGCCATTGCAATACGTTGGGCAAGTTCAAAAACTAGACGCTGAACAATCGCGACGAGCTAGATCTACTGATGCAAATTCAAATGCACACTTTCAATTGCGTGGCGGTATCAAAGCAACGGTAATCATTGAAGTATCTGACGCAACGGATCCACATCCATATTGGCAAGTTTCAACTCGGAATCCAGATTTACTACTAGCCGCGCTAGCGAGTGCAAAAAGCTAATTCGGACTGCTTAAGCGCAGCAAAAGCCAATCAAGACTGCATAAGCGCACTCGCTGCAAACTGGCTGGCCTTTAACTTCTTTGGCCAAGGTGCTGCGATGGTGCACTAAGAAGCAGCGGGAGCAGGTAAATTCGTCCGCCTGCTTTGGAATAACCATGACCGTGATTGATTCATCAGATAGGTCAGCGCCAGGAA
>JAIOWT010000012.1 GCA_021742025.1 Candidatus Nanopelagicales bacterium | reverse complement strand
CTGGTTAAGCGCAGCGAAGCTGGCATGATCACCAACCCAGTAACTTGCAGCGAAAGCGACACCTTGGCTGATGTTGACCGGCTGTGCGCGCACTACCGAATTAGCGGTGTTCCAGTAGTTGATGCGCAGGGAATTTTGGTTGGCATCGTAACTAATCGAGACATGTGTTTTGAAGATGACAAGAATCGCAAAGTAGGCGATGTCATGACCAAGATGCCACTCATAACGGGAACACCTGAAATGGATGGTGACGATGCTCTTGAATTACTGCGAATAAATAAAATCGAAAAACTTCCACTCGTTGATTCTTCGGGCAAACTAACCGGCTTGATTACTGTCAAAGATTACGTAAAAAGCGATCGCTATCCATTAGCCACCAAAGACTCTGCTGGACGTCTTATGGTTGGTGCTGCCGTTGGTGTTGGCGAAGACTCCTACGTGCGTGCACTTGCTTTGGTCGAAGCTGGCGTTGATGTTGTCATAGTTGATACCGCCCATGGACATCAAAAAGCTGTCCTAGAAATGGTTTCGAGAATCAAGAAATCTGTAAAGGTTCAAGTCATCGGTGGCAACATTGCAACTCGCGCTGGTGCGCAAGCCCTGATTGACGCAGGAGCAGACGCAGTAAAGGTTGGCGTTGGCCCAGGTTCGATTTGTACTACACGCGTGGTTGCAGGTGTTGGCGTTCCACAAGTAACCGCAATTTATGAAGCGTCGCTCGCTGCTGGCCCCGCAGGAATTCCCGTAATTGGTGATGGTGGCTTGCAGTATTCCGGCGACATCGCAAAAGCAATTGTTGCTGGTGCCGACACCGTCATGTTGGGTTCATTATTGGCTGGTTGTGAAGAAGCTCCAGGCCAACTTGTATTTGTTAATGGCAAACAGTTCAAGCAATACCGTGGCATGGGTTCACTCGGGGCCATGCAATCCCGAGGAAATGCAAAGTCGTATTCAAAGGATCGTTACTTCCAAGATGACGTGCTATCTGAGGACAAATTAGTTCCAGAAGGCATTGAGGGCCAGGTTCCGTATCGCGGTAACTTGTCAGCAGTTGCTCACCAATTAGTTGGTGGACTGCGCGCTTCCATGGGATATGCCGGCGCTGCAACAATTGCTGACCTGAAAGCTAACGGTCGATTGATTCGAATCACTGCAGCAGGTTTAAAAGAGAGTCATCCGCACGACGTTCAATTAACGGTAGAAGCACCTAACTACCACGTTCGATAGGGGAGAAAAATGTCAGACGTGGAAATCGGCAGAAGTAAGCGAGCTCGCGCCACTTACTCATTCGATGATGTCTCGTTAGTACCGAGTCGTCGGACTCGAGACGATGAACTCGTTTCCTTGGATTGGAAAATTGACGCATATTCGTTTAGCCATCCAATTATTGCGGCTCCAATGGATTCCGTTGTTTCACCAGCAACGGCTGCAACTTTTGCAGCAAATGGTGGACTAGCTATTTTGAATCTTGAAGGTGTCTGGACTAGGTACGAAGATCCAACGGGTGTCCTAAATGACATTGCTGCTCTTGATACCAAAGGCGCAACTGCCAAGTTGCAAGAGATTTATGCGAAGCCAATCAAACCTGAATTGATCGCAGCTCGAATCCAAGAAATGCGTGCTTCGGGAATCACTGTCGCAGGCGCACTAAGCCCACAACGCACCGCGCAGTTCGCCAAGCAGGTTGTCGAAGCCGGAGTAGATATCTTTGTTATTCGCGGCACAACGGTAAGCGCCGAACATGTCAGCAATAGTGGCGAGGCATTGAATCTCAAGGAATTCATTTACCAACTAGATGTTCCGGTTATCGTTGGCGGTTGCGCAACCTACACAGCTGCGTTGCACTTGATGCGTACTGGCGCAGCCGGAGTACTAGTTGGATTCGGTGGCGGCGCCGCGCACACAACTCTTGACGTGCTTGGTGTGCGAGTCCCTATGGCTAGTGCAGTCGCAGATGTTGCTGCCGCTCGTCGTGATTACCTGGATGAATCCGGTGGTCGATACGTTTCAGTTATTGCCGATGGCTCAATGGGTCGCAGTGGCGATGTATCGAAGGCGATCGCATTAGGTGCCGATGCAGTTGTAGTTGGTTCAACATTTGCGCGCGCTACGGATGCACCAGGTCGCGGTAAGCACTGGGGAATTGAAGCAACACACCTAGAACTGCCACGGGGTGAACTTGTGGATCTTGGCATCACTGGAACTTTGAGCGAAATCATCTCTGGTCCATCACACACTGCTGATGGAACTATGAACATGGTTGGCGCACTTCGCCGAGCCATGGCAACCTGTGGCTATTCAGACCTAAAGGAATTCCAGCGCTGTGAAGTAGTGGTAACTCCAAATTAGTCAGCGAGGTTAGCCATCGCAGGTGAAAGTTATCCAAGGTTCGACTACCAATAGGCTAAGTATGTGACTGACGCCCGCCCGGTACTTGTAGTTGATTTTGGTGCGCAGTACGCCCAGCTAATTGCTCGCAGAGTCCGCGAAGCGCGAATCTATTCCGAAGTTGTTCCCAGTTCAATGTCTGTCAAAGACATGTTGGCAAAAAACCCGTTAGCAATTGTTTTGTCCGGTGGACCTTCGAGTGTTTATGCCGATGGCGCCCCACAAGTTGAGGCTGCGTTATTTGAGGCAAACCTGCCAGTGTTTGGAATTTGTTATGGCTTCCAAGCTATGGCAACCACACTTGGTGGAACTGTTGCCCAAACTGGCTTATCAGAATTTGGTGCAACTGAGTTAAAAACTAAATCTGGTAGTTGTCTATTTGCTGGCTTACCTGAAGTGCAAAATGTTTGGATGAGTCATGGCGACTCAGTCCAGGAAGCACCTGCTGGATTTACGGTTACTGCAGCAAGTGCTGGAGCGGCAGTTGCTGCATTTGAAGATCTATCCCGTGGCTTGGCTGGCGTGCAGTTTCATCCTGAAGTGATGCACTCGGAGCACGGACAAAAAGTTCTCGAACATTTCTTGTATGACATTGCAAAGATTGAACCGACATGGACACCAGCAAGTATCGTCGATGAACAAGTTGCTCGCATCAAAGCTCAACTAGGTGACTCTAAAGTTATTTGTGGACTTTCTGGTGGTGTTGATTCGGCCGTCGCTGCGGCTTTGGTTCACAGAGCGGTCGGTGACAACTTAACTTGCGTGTTTGTCGATCATGGATTGTTGCGCGCAGGTGAGCGAGAACAAGTCGAACGTGATTATGTAGCTGCTACTGGAATCCGACTTGTCGTAGTTGACGCAGCTGATCGATTCTTGAGTGAACTTGCTGATGTTACGGATCCAGAAACTAAGCGAAAAATTATTGGTCGAATCTTTATTCGAGTATTTGAAGATGCACAGAAACAATTGATTGCTGAGGCAGGTGAGTCGGGAGCCACGATCGATTTCTTGGTTCAAGGAACGCTATATCCAGACGTTGTTGAAAGTGGCGGTGGTACGGGTGCGGCAACTATCAAGAGTCATCACAATGTTGGTGGACTACCTGATGACATTGAATTCCAACTTTGTGAGCCACTTCGGGAACTGTTTAAAGATGAAGTGCGCGCAGTTGGTCGTGAGCTTGGACTGCCAGAAGCCATGGTTATGCGCCACCCATTCCCAGGTCCAGGCCTTGGAATTCGAATCGTTGGCGCAGTCAGCAAAGAACGCCTAGATATTCTGCGAGCAGCAGATTCCATTGTTCGTGAGGAAACCACAATCGCTGGTTTAGATTCCTCAATCTGGCAATTCCCAGTTGTTCTCTTGGCCGATGTTCGCAGCGTTGGAGTTCAAGGTGATGGCAGAACTTATGGCCATCCAATTGTGTTGCGTCCAGTTTCAAGTGAAGATGCGATGACTGCCGATTGGACCAGATTGCCTTATGACGTTTTGGCGAAAATTTCTAATCGAATAACTAACGAAGTTCGGGAAGTGAACCGCGTAGTGTTGGATGTAACAAGTAAGCCTCCGGGCACAATTGAATGGGAATAAGGCGTAGCCGAAATTCCCATTCAAAGTAAATACAGATGGGTACAGGTGCGTTTAGCGCCGGACAGGAATAGTTCGATGGATATTCTTTATAAAGCACTGGTTGTACTTCACTTCGTAGGAATCGTTGCGATTGGTTACGGATTCTTCAAAGAACTTGCCAAGAAGACATTTGGCGTCAATGTCGCGATGCTGCATGGTGCCAGCACTCAACTTTTAACAGGTGTATTACTTGTTGGCCTACATGAATCTGGTTCACTGGATAGTGATTACGTAGTTGATCACACCAAGATCGCCATCAAGCTAATCATCGCGATTGCAATTATTGCGATGTATTCAATCGGTAAGCGTAAGGCAGAGCAAAAGCTTTACTGGGCACTGATTGGTGCATTAACGCTAACAAATATCGTTATTGCTTACGCGCTTTAATCCGGTAACTTAATTTGCCGGAAAGCTTCGGCAATTCGTCCTGATTCAAGGCCGCCAGTTTCCGCGAGTGACTCACCCCAACCGCGAAGCATTCCTTCGAGATCTTCCATGTGGGAAGTTTGACTGGCATGTGCCACCAGCGCCTGCACTTTGCGACTAAAGAATTCTGTTGTATCGATCCAATGATTTGGTTCAACATGCCCCTGGAGCCAAAGCCAATTAACAGTCCAGGCTTCTAGTCCTTCTTGCGTGCGCAACTCCGGATAGGCATAAGGATTTCGCACCGCTGGATATAGTGCGCGCGAAGTGGCTTCACCAGCTGCCATGTGATCGGGATGACTGGCTGGAAGGCGTTCCCAGTTTCGCTCTGGGGATTGCGTGATTACCAACTGCGGCCGAACTTGACGCATTACGCGCACAATGTCGCGCTGCAAATCATGACTTGGTTCTAAATAGCCATCTTGATAACCAAGAAAGCGCACATCGGTTACTCCATAAACTGAAGCCGCCGATTCCTGCTCAGCTCTACGGATTGCGGGAATCTCAGAACGATCAGTAGCGTCATCAAATCCACCGGCATCGCCATCGGTGCAGATGCAGAATGTGACATTCACTCCAGCTTTAACCAGAGCCATAATGGTTCCACCTGCACCAAAATCAACATCATCAGGATGCGCGGTTACAACCAGTGCTCGAGTTACACCTTCAGGGATTTCAATTCGCTCGTTTGATTCATTACTCACGCCGTCCACTCTATTTCTTTAATGCCAAAACTCCACATGTCAGGGTGCTTACGTAGACTGTCGGTGTGCCTTCACAGCTTCTGGATGATTTAAACGAACCGCAACGCCAAGCTGTTGTGCATTCAGGCACCCCACTATTAGTTGTGGCGGGTGCGGGCTCAGGAAAAACTCGGGTACTTACTCGCAGAATTGCCTATTTAATGTCGGAGCGAAACGTAGCACCAACCGAAATTCTGGCAATCACATTTACAAATAAAGCAGCTAATGAAATGAAAGAGCGGGTAGCCCATATTGTGGGCCCTAAGGCCAGAAGTATGTGGGTCTCAACGTTTCACTCTGCCTGCGTTCGAATTCTGCGTAATGAGGCTAAGCGATTAAACCTCAAGCCATCCTTCACAATTTATGACACCCAGGATTCAGTGCGAATGCTGTCCTTGGTTTCAAAGGATTTGGGAATCGATCCAAAGTCATACAGTCCAAAATATTTGCTTGGACAGATAAGTAATTTGAAGAATGAACTGATCGATTATGAAGATGCCATAAGCAAGGCAATCACTGCACAAGAACAAACTGTCGCGCAGGCTTACGGCGAGTATCAGCGCCGCTTGATGTTAGCCAGCGCTGTTGACTTCGATGATCTAATCGGCCACACAGTTGCTTTACTACAGGCGTTTCCGGATGTTGCCGAGCATTACCATCGTCGCTTTCGTCACGTTTTAGTTGACGAGTATCAAGATACCAACCATGCCCAGTACGTTCTTATTCGTGAATTGGTAGGAACAGGCAAAGACGGATTACCACCAGCTGAACTCTGTGTTGTTGGCGATGCTGACCAAAGTATCTATGCATTTCGTGGCGCAAATATTCGAAACATTGTCGAGTTTGAGCATGACTATTCAAACGCTGAAACCGTTGTCTTGGAACAGAACTATAGATCGACTCAAAATATTCTCACCAGTGCAAATTCAGTTATTGAAAAGAATTCGGGCCGACCTGCAAAGCGCCTTTGGACTGCAGAAGGCAGTGGCGAAAAAGTAGTTATTTACACAGCGAATGATGAGCATCATGAAGCAGATTTTATTGTCACAAATGTCGCGGACTTGATTGATAACCATGGTTTTGAATACAAAGATGTTGCCGTTTTCTATCGGACGAATAATCAATCTAGAAGCGTGGAAGAAGTTTTCATTCGTCGGGGAGTTCCCTACAAAGTCGTAGGTGGAACAAGGTTCTATGAACGAAAAGAAATCAAGGATGCTCTGGCATATTTGCGCGCCGTTTCTAATCCAGAAGATGACGTCTCGGTTCGAAGGATTCTTAATACTCCACGCCGAGGTATCGGAGATAAAGCGGAAGAAGCCGTTGAAGGTTTTGCGAGGCGGGAAAAAATCACATTTAGTGCAGCGCTTAATAGGTTGAGTGAAATTCACACCTTGCCAACTAGATCAGCAACTGCACTTACCGAATTCAACAGACTGCTTGGAAATCTTCGCACCTTGGATGAGGCTGGTGCTGGACCTAGTGCAATCTTGGCAGCAGCCATGGAGGCGTCGGGATATCTCAAGGAGCTGACAGCTAGCAAAGATCCACAAGATGAAGTTCGCGTTGAGAACATCGCAGAACTGGAAAATGTTACTCGCGAATACGAGGAACAGTTTGCTGAAGACAGTGAATCAGATGAATTAGCAACGCTTTCGAACTTCTTAGAGCGAGTTTCCTTGGTAGCTGACTCAGACCAGATTCCAACGGGTGAAGAGCATGGTGGAGTAGTCACACTAATGACACTGCACACCGCAAAGGGACTTGAATTTCCAGTTGTGTTTTTAACTGGCATGGAAGATGGAGTTTTTCCACATCAGCGTGCACTTGGTTCAGCAACAGAACTCGAAGAAGAACGCAGGCTGGCTTATGTGGGTATGACTCGAGCTATGAAGCGCCTGTTTCTTTCCCGGGCGGTGGCAAGGTCTACTTGGGGTCAACCAAACTACAACCCAGAATCTCGATTCCTTTCAGAAATTCCAACCGAACTGGTAGATCGACAAGGTGAAGAGCCAGGCCCACTTGGGTTATCTGGCGCGGGATCATCTAGAACTCCAAAGCGGGATGAGCCGGTTATGGTGCTTGAAGTTGGGGATCGGGTTTTACATGACAAGTTTGGAATGGGAACGGTGATTTCGGTGGTTGGACAAAATGAAAAAGCCGAAGCAACAATTGATTTCAAGAGTGCTGGCGAAAAGCGTTTACTTTTACGATATGCGCCGGTAGAAAAACTTTAAACTAGTTTCCCCAAAGCCATTTCGATGGATTGATGAATTCCCCATCTTTTGTAACTTCAAAATGCAAATGTGGCCCAGTGGTATTTCCGGACGTTCCAGTTCTACCAATTTCTTGTCCAGCTGCTACTTCACCAGAACTGTAGATAACTTTGGAAAGGTGGCTGTAGGTAGTTATGTAGCCGCTGCCATGGTCGATCTGGATCTGGTATCCGTACGAACCTTCCCAGCCAGCTGAGATTATGGTTCCGTTGGCAGCTGCAACAGCTGGTGTACCAGTTGGAACTCTGAAGTCCAAGCCAGTGTGCCACCCGCCGGACCAAATTCCGCCGCGCTGGCCGTATCGAGCACTGAGTTGGTAGTTAGTCTCAATCGGTTCCGTGATCACGCCTAGCTGTCTGGCTAATTCTTTTTTGCTTGCTACAGCTTCTTTGCGAGCCTGCTCTTGCCGAGTCAATTCCTTTGACTTCTTTTCAGCTGCTACTAACGCTGCTTCAGCCTGCTCTTTTTCAAGAATTATGGATTGTTGTTCTGCAAGAAGGACTTGAGCCTGTTGATTCTTTTGATCCTGAGCTTGGGAAATCAAAGTACTTAACTGATCTGTTGATGACGCAAGTGCCTGCAGCGACTTTCGCTCAACACCAGAAACGGTTGGGGTGGTATCGATCACTGCATCTGGATCGCTAGTTGGATCATCAACCGTGGCAGCAGCGGCTACCACTTCCGCTTCAGCAAGAGTTTGGCGATCTTCAGATCGGCTCGCGGCCTGGGCTCTCGTGGTGCTGGATTGGACTGAAGCTACGGGAGCCTGCGAGCCGGCAGCGATTAAGGCGGCGGAAGGAATTTCAAGAACGGAGGTGTCACCAGATTGAACGACCCCGGCAACTGTTGATCCAGAAGTTGCCACAACTGAACTCATGCCAGCAACACTGACCAAAGCACCTAGGTGCTTTCCGGAGACAAACTTCTTTTTTGGGGCAGCATGACGCGCAGCGCGATGACGACCGCGTGGTTCTGTGCTCATAGTTAAGACCCTATCGGAAGCAAAAATGCTTAAGTTATAAGTCTTTTCTACCTGAATTTTGAGCCTTTGGGAAATGAAAATGTGGTGTCAGTGGCCAAAGTGACATAACCCACTCCGATTCCCAAGGGATATCCGAGTATTTCGAGAGATTAGGTCGATTTCAGGTTTTTCTGGCAAATTGCAAGGAACTTCAATATGCCTGTACTGATTCGTGGCAAATTGCAAGGAACTTCAATTTGCCTGTATTAATTAGGTGTGAACCCAATCCGAATTGTCATAGCCAAGCCTGGTCTTGATGGACATGATCGTGGAGCCAAAGTGATTGCTCGCGCTCTTCGAGATGCTGGGTTTGAAGTTATCTACACCGGACTGCACCAAACTCCAGAACAAATCGTCCAAACAGCCATACAAGAAGATGCCGATGCAATTGGCATGTCAATTCTTTCCGGCGCACATTTAACTTTGTTCCCTGCTGTGATAGAACTTCTGGCAGCCAAGGGTGCATCTGACATTGTGGTGTTTGGTGGCGGAGTAATTCCAACAGATGACGTAACACAGTTGCAAGATTCAGGTGTTGCACATGTGTTTACCCCAGGTACTCCAATTGGAAATGTTGTTGAATGGGTTCGCGCCAACGTAGGCGTAACTAGCGTTCGATAGAGTTGGGTCACAAGCTAGCGAGAGAGTGACCCGCAAACCGTGGATCTATACGAATACCAAGCTAAAGAATTGTTCGCCAAGCACGGCGTAGCCGTAGTGCCCGGCAAAGTTTGCTTCACACCTGAGGAAGCCCAAGCCGTAGCAACTGATATTGGAACAACTGTTGTTGTTAAGGCTCAGGTAAAAACCGGTGGCCGCGGAAAAGCAGGCGGCGTCAAACTTGCTGATAACGCAAGTGATGCCAAGGACCGCGCTCAAGATATTCTTGGACTCGACATCAAAGGTCACATCGTACATAAAGTTTTAGTAGCGGAAGCTGCTGACATTGCATCTGAGTACTACGTTTCATTTTTACTCGATAGAACAAATCGCACATTTCTAGCGATGGCCAGCGTTGAAGGTGGCGTCGAGATCGAAGAAGTCGCGGTAAACAACCCTGACGCATTAGCAATGATTCGTGTTGATGCATTGGTTGGTTGCACACTTGAAAAAGCAACTGAGATTGCGGATGCGGCAAAGTTCCCTGCTGAAGTTCGGGATCAAGTAATTGAAATGTTGCAGAGTCTTTGGAAAGTTTTAGTTGAAGAAGATGCAACACTGGTGGAAGTCAATCCACTTGCAAAAATTACTGACGGCCGAGTACTCGCCTTAGATGGCAAAGTTTCACTTGATGACAATGCTCAGTATCGCCATGAATCACATTTAGCACTTATTGATAACGCGCAAACTGATCCAATTGAATTGCGTGCAAAAGAATTTGATTTGAACTACGTAAAACTTCAGGGCGAAGTCGGAATCATTGGCAATGGTGCCGGATTAGTGATGTCTACGTTGGATGTTGTTGCATACGCGGGTGAAGAGTTTGGTGGAGTAAAGCCAGCAAACTTCCTTGACATTGGCGGCGGCGCTAGCGCACAGGTTATGGCCAATGGTTTGGACATTGTCTTAGGAGATCCTGAAGTAAAGGCCGTTTTCGTAAACGTCTTCGGTGGAATCACTGCATGCGATGCAGTTGCAAATGGAATTGTGCAGGCTGTGGCAATGCTCGCTGAACGTGGCGAACCGATTACCAAGCCAATTGTTTGCCGCATTGATGGAAACAATGCAGTCGAAGGCCGTCGCATTCTCGATGAATCTGGAATTGCACTAATTGAACGTGTTGAAACTATGGATGATGCGGCTCGTCGCGTTGCCCAACTAGCTGCAGGTAAGTAGGACTTCTGATGGCAATTTTTCTTAATGCAGATAGCAAAGTTTTAGTTCAGGGAATGACCGGCTCGGAAGGCACAAAGCACACCCGTCGCATGGTGGCTAGTGGCACCAACGTTGTTGCTGGCGTAACACCTGGCAAGGGTGGTCAAGAAGTCGATGGCATCCCAGTTTTTAACAACGTTGGTGAAGCAATGGCAGCAACTGGGGCAAATGTTTCGGTAGTTTTTGTGCCGCCTAAATTTGCCAAAGCTGCTGTCATCGAAGCGGTAGATGCAGCGATCCCACTTTGCGTAGTAATCACTGAAGGTATTCCAATTCACGACACCGCAGCGTTTTTCCAGTACGCCGAAAATTCTGGCAAGACTCGTCTAGTTGGGCCAAACTGTCCCGGCTTGATCAGCCCAGGACTTTCAAACGCTGGAATCATTCCAGGTGACATCACCCAAAAGGGACGCATCGGTTTGGTTAGCAAGTCGGGAACCCTGACTTATCAAATGATGTTTGAGTTAAGAGATCTTGGCTTTTCAAGTTGCGTAGGTATTGGTGGCGATCCAATCATTGGAACGACACACATCGACTGCCTGGCTGCGTTTGAAGCTGATCCTGAAACTGAAGTGATTGTGATGATTGGTGAAATTGGTGGGGATGCTGAAGAGCGGGCCGCTGCATTTATTAAACGCAATGTAACTAAGCCAGTGATTGGATACGTTGCAGGTTTCACCGCACCCGAAGGTAAAACTATGGGTCACGCCGGTGCGATTGTGTCCGGTTCTTCGGGAACTGCGGCAGCGAAAAAAGATGCACTTGAAGCAGTCGGTGTTCGTGTTGGTAAAACTCCAAGCGAAGCAGCCAGGCTCGTCCGGGAAGTCTTAGCCAGTCTTTAACTCGTGTCGAATCAGCTTTTCCTAAGTTGAAATGGGACGATTTTAAATGTGACTAATGATCTTCCTCGCAAGCGACCGGTTGGTGCACCGCAACGTCAGTGGCGGCGTCCGGTACCCGAAGATCACATAAATCACTACCCGCCATTAATTGCGGGAGCAATTGCTGCTGGTGTTGCTGTTGTAATCGGATACATTCTCACCTTAGGTTTCATCATGGCTGCGTGGCTGTTCGCAGCTCATGGCAGTGAATCAACTTTGCAGGTACTTCGAGCAGCTGGCATCGCTTGGCAGGTTTTACATTTAGTTCCGATTGTCATTGGAACCACAACCATTGGCGTTCTGCCTTGGGGATTCCTCGTAGTACCAGTTTTGATTTTATGGAAAGCAACGCATTGGGCTCTTAAGAGTTCTCGACCGAAAACTGCAATTGAGTTTCTTCGGGTTGCAATTTCAATAACTATTGTCTACTCAATTTGTTCAGCACTAGTGGGATTGATTTCTTCAACTAGCGATCTCCGAACTGGAATAATCTCATCACTGTTCCATTCGCTTCTTGTTGCTTTTGCAGTGACAACGGTTTGCATTATTAGTTACGCACCATCGCGAACGATTCTGACGGACCGCCTGCCAAAACTAGTTGTTGATGGGATCAGACCCGCACTAATCGCCTTCGGCCTTTTGTTCGTCGCGGGATCGTTGTTAACTTCTGTTTCCTTGATTTTGAATTGGGCTCAGTTACGAGCAGTCACAACCTTGATGGCGCCTGGATTTATTGACGGATTCTTTATGACTTTGTTAGGCATTGGATATTTACCAACCGTAAATGTTTGGGCGATGTCATATCTATTAGGTCCAGGCATCGTGTTGGGCGGGGGAGTTGTTACTCCAGAAAACGCGAGCCCAGGTGCCTTACCCGCATTCCCATTGCTATCAATACTGCCGAGTGAATCAGCAGCCTTAGCTACATTCTTAGTTTTGATTCCAATCCTTATTGGTGTGATCATCTATTTCTTACTGCCACGGGAAAGATGGTCGGCGCAAGGCGATTCAGTTGCGACGTCACTTTCCTTTATTGTGAGGTGGCGTGAAGTAGTTACATTATTGATTTCGATCGGACTGCTTTCACTTTTTGTTTGGATCGCCGCCAGCATCTCAAGTGGCTCGCTTGGTTCTGGATATTTAAAGTTCATTGGACCAGTGCCATCACAGGCAGCCTTTGCAGCCCTCTCGGTTTGTGGCATTTCGGCTCTACTCACACTAATTTTGCCGCGGATGGTCATGTCACTTATGCATTACTGGTCTAACCGAGAAGTAATTACAAAATAGACTTAACTAGTGCCGAACTTTCGTGTAGTTGTATTGGCCTCAGGCGCTGGAACCTTGTTTACCGCGCTGGCGCAACAAGCTAATGAAATCGGAATTCAGATTGTTGGACTCGTCACAGATGCGCAGGTACCTGCCTGTGATCGCGCCCGCGAATTAGACATCCCAGTAACGGTTGTACCGTTCCTCGAAGATCGAGTTAAGTGGGATCAGAATCTAGCTACGGAACTTAGTCGGCTTAAACCCTCGTTGATAGTTTCTGCTGGATTTATGAAAATTCTTGGTCCCGTTGTATTGCGATTCCATCAAGGAAAAATCATCAACACCCATCCCGCCTTACTTCCTAATTTCCCGGGTGCTCATGCAGTTCGCGACGCACTTGCTGCTGGTGTTGCCGAAACCGGAACCACTATTCACTTGGTTGATAGTGGTGTTGATACCGGTGAAGTGATCGCCCAAGCCAGAGTTAAGGTTGAGCCAGACGACACCCAAGAATCACTTCATGAACGCATCAAAGAAGTCGAGCGCAAACTCTTGGTAGAAACTGTAAGAGATATTGCTAAAGGGAAGGTGACTTTGAAGTGACGCAAACCCGTAAAGTTACCCGAGCACTTATCAGTGTCTATGACAAAACTGGACTGACCGAACTTGCCCAAGGACTGCATGAATCCGGAGTAAAGATAGTTTCCACCGGAAGTACTGCCGCGCACATTTCAGCGCTGGGCATTCCAGTGACTGAAGTTAAGGACGTAACGGGTTTCCCTGAATCACTCGATGGACGAGTCAAAACTTTGCATCCAATGATTCATGGCGGATTGCTTGCTGATGTTCGTAAGCCTGAACATGTTGCCCAACTTACGGAACTTGGAATCGAAGCCTTTGAGTTAGTTGTAGTGAACCTTTATCCGTTTGCACAGACTGTTGCAACGGGTGCGAGCATCGACGAATGTATTGAGCAAATTGACATCGGCGGTCCAGCCATGGTTCGAGCTAGTGCAAAAAATCATGCCAATGTTGCCGTTGTTGTTGATCCCGCTGCTTACTCAACGGTGCTTGAGGCTGTCAGACAAGAAGGCTTTACTCATGCCCAACGCGTAGCTCTTGCTACCGTGGCGTTTCAGCATGTCGCTCAATATGATGTTGCAGTTTCAAGTTGGCTAGCGTCAGTTGTTTTGCCTGACTCGGATCCGTCGCAAGTTGGTTTTCCAGGTTGGTTTGGCGGAGTTTGGGAACGTGCACAGACATTGCGTTATGGCGAAAATCCGCATCAGGATGCTGCGCTTTATGTTTCAAAGTTCGCAAGTCCAGGGATTGCACAAGCAGAACAGCTTCACGGCAAGGAAATGTCGTACAACAACTATGTTGATGCCGATGCTGCTTATCGCGCGTCCTACGACCACGTGGCCCCAACAGTCGCAATCATTAAGCACGCAAATCCGTGTGGCGTGGCAAGTGATAGCAACATTGCTCTGGCATACCAAAAAGCAAACGCTAGTGATCCAGTTTCAGCATTCGGTGGCGTAATTGCCTCGAACCAGAGGGTTACTAAAGAAATGGCTGCATTAGTTTCTGAAGTTTTCACTGAAGTCATCATCGCCCCAGATTTTGATGAAGATGCTCTTGCAGTTCTTTGTGAAAAGGAAAATATCCGAATCCTTAAGGCCGTTTCGCCAACCAAAGATATTCACGCTGAGATGCGCCCGATTTCAGGTGGGATGCTTATGCAATCCCAAGATAGATTCCAGAGTCTCGGTGACGAAGTATCGAATTGGAAATTGGTTTCAGGACCTGCAGCTGATGCCAAAACTTTGGCGGACTTAGAGTTCGCTTGGCGCGCGTCGCGATGTGTTAAGTCGAATGCAATTTTGCTCGCGAAAAATCAAGCAACTGTTGGCATTGGAATGGGACAAGTCAATCGAGTGGATTCAGCACGCCTTGCAGTTTCTCGAGCGGGCGAAGATCGTGCGAAGAATAGTGTTGCAGCAAGTGATGCCTTCTTCCCATTTGCAGATGGCTTAGAAGTTTTGTTGAATGCTGGAATTAGCGCAGTGGTTCAGCCTGGTGGGTCAGTACGTGATGCCGAAGTTATCGAAGCAGCAAACACTGCTGGGGTAACGATGTACTTCACAGGGACAAGACATTTCTTCCACTAAGTAAAAGCATTTACCTGCATCCCACAGTGGACTAAAAAACAGTGGCAAGATGGTCAAGTTATGAAAATCTTTGTAAAGCAGCAATGGCCAATCTTGAGTGTGTACTTAGGAATTTTGGCAGCTTTAATCGTTGTAGTTTTTGTCGATTTTCGTTTTGGTGCAATTCTTCTTTCATTAAGTGTCCTACTTGCTTTTGTCTTGAGGTTGCGGTTATCCGATACAGCTGCAGGATTACTCAGAATCCGAAGGCGTCGAGTGGATCTAACAGTGCTCGCCACCCTTGGCACATTTCTTTTGATTTTGGCTCTTGTCGTCCCACAAGGAAGTAAGTAATTAAATGACACATTCTGCAAGTGCTCAGGAAAAAGTAAAAGTTTCCCACATCGTCTTAACCTTTATCGCATCGGTGATAATCACTGCGCAATCGACTGTGAATAGCGAACTAAACACCTACACCGAAAATGCTTTGATTACGGCCTTGATTAACTTCACATCGGGTTTGTTTATTCTGGCGCTAATGATGATCTTTAGTCGGCCGATTCGACAAGGATTCATTAGCATTCCGCGTTTGGTGCGTGAAGGAAAGCTAAAGCGTTGGCAATTGTTTGGCGGACTTTCCGGTGCGTTTTTTGTTGCAAGCCAGAGCAGCTTGGTACAAGTGATTGGTGTTGCAATCTTCACAGTTGCGGCTGTAGCTGGACAAACTACCGCGGCACTTTTGGTTGATAAAGCAGGAATCGGCCCAGCCGGAAAACAGCCAGTAACTGTTGCTCGCACAGCAGCAGCCGTTTTGGGCATCGTTGGTGTTTTAGTCTCAGTTCTTGGCCAGGATTCTGCTGGCCAATTCGCAATAGGAGCGGTCCTAGTTTCTTTTGCAGCTGGTGGATTTGTTGCCACCCAACCTGCCCTCAATGGCCAGATTGCAAATCAAACTGGGCAACCAGCTGCGGCAACTCTTGTTAACTTCATCGTTGGTTTTGCAACTCTAGTTATTGTTTATTTAGTAAAGCAGCAGGTAAGTCCGCAGGGCTATAACGTTCCGCCAATGCCTTGGGAGAATCCAGTTATCTGGCTGGGCGGACCCTTTGGCGTGCTGTTTGTGTTGACTGCAGCCTTTATGGCAAAGACCCTTGGAGTTTTTCTGTTCACCTTGACTTCCGTCGTGGGTCAGCTTTCTGGGGCAATTCTGATGGAAGTACTTTTCCCAACTGCAGCAACAAATATCACCTGGCAGCTTTTGCTCGGTATTTCAATAACGGGTGCTGCAGTGGTCTTAGCGAGTGGCAAGAAGAAAACTAAGACCCAGTAACTGCAGACGCAAATGACTTCATGTCAGGGAACACCTGATCTGGAGCAGCACTTGCAGCAGGCGCGGCACCGTTCCCACGGCGACTGATATGCACGGTTGTCATACCAATGCTTTTGGCTGGTGCGTGATCATGAAACAAACTTTGAGCGACATGCAAGATGCGATCCTTTTTGATGCCAAGCGTGCGCTCCACTTTTTCGTGAGCAAAGTGAAAGTTGTCAATGTTTGGCTTGTAGGAACCGACTTGCTGCGCTGTGATAACTTCATCAAATTTGATGCCAAGGCGTTCAGCAGAAGCAGCAAAAAGGTCGTCATCACAGTTGGTTATAACTACGAGCTTGAAGTGCTTTTGAAGTTCAACTAGCGCATCATGGGAGTCTGGAAACGCCGGCCATTCAACTACGCTGCCACCGAATTGCGCCTCTTGTTCTGGGGTAGTTGTAATTCCTCGCGCAGATGCGAGCATGCGCAGTGTCAGTCCGAGCACTTCGCGGTAACCCTTGTAAGGAACTTCTGCATTGTGTTCATGTGTCGAGAACTCACCAAGAAGTTCGGCGTCAGTGGCATTCGAAACATCGGCGCCCAAGGCAGCTCGAATTCCCGCCAGAATTCCTGACTCCCAATCGATCAGGGTGCCGTAGCAATCAAAAGTAAGTGCGTCGTATGCCTGATAGTCGACCATGGAAACCTCCGAAAGAGAATGAGTAAATGTATTGATTCGTACTGTACAACGTGCTGGGATTGCGATCTCACATCCAGATACGCACATACAAGGCCAGGGCACTAAGATTTAAGTGTCTTGACGTCAAGATACTTTCACACAAAGGATTTCTCATGGCTGGCAAAGTTACCGTCGTAGGTGCTGGTTTCTACGGATCAACAACCGCACAACGTATTGCTGAATACAACATCGTTGACACCGTTGTCATAACTGACATTCTCGATGGCAAAGCTGAAGGCTTAGCTCTCGATATGAATCAGTCACGCTCAATCGAAGGTTTTGAAACCAAGTTGGTTGGCCAGACCACAACTGTCGATGGCGCTGGTTACGAAGCTATTGCAGGTTCTGATGTTGTAATCATCACTGCAGGTCTGCCACGTAAGCCGGGCATGAGTCGCATGGACTTAATCGAAACAAACGCCAAGATCGTTCGTGGTGTTGCAGAGAATATTGCAAAGCATGCACCAAACGCAGTCATCATTGTGGTTTCAAATCCACTTGATGAAATGACTGCACTAACTCAGCTAGCCAGTGGCTTCCCTAAGGAACGCGTACTTGGACAAGCTGGCATGTTGGACACTGCACGCTTCACACACTTTGTTGCCGAAGAACTCAAGGTTCCAGTTGCATCTGTGCAAACACTTACTCTTGGTTCACATGGCGACACCATGGTTCCAGTACCATCCCGTTGCACCGTTGATGGCAAGCCACTTGCTGATCTATTGCCTGCTGACAAAATTGAAGAGCTTGTAGTTCGCACTCGTAATGGCGGTGCCGAAGTTGTTGCTCTACTCAAGACAGGTTCTGCGTACTACGCACCTTCAGCTGCAGCAGCTCGAATGGCTAAAGCAGTGATTGAAAATTCCGGCGCTGTAATGCCAGTGTGTGCATGGGTCGATGGCGAATACGGCATCAGCGGTGTTTACCTAGGCGTAGAAGCGAAAATCGGTAAGGGTGGAGTCACCAAGGTTGTTGAAACAAAACTTACTGATTCTGAACTAGCTGAATTAAAGGCTGCCTCAGAAGCAGTTCGCGAAAAGCAAGCTGACGTAGCCGGACTCTAGGTTTTACCAGACATCCAATAAGGAAAATCAAATGTCAAAAATTAAAGTGCAAGGGACTGTTGTTGACCTAGATGGCGACGAGATGACTCGCATCATCTGGTCGTTCATCAAAGAGCAACTGATCCTGCCTTACTTAGATGTCAACATCGATTACTACGACTTGGGCATGGAAAGCCGTGATGCAACTGATGATCAGGTAACTATCGATGCCGCTAATGCAATCAAGAAGCATGGCGTTGGAATTAAGTGCGCAACGATAACTCCAGATGAAGCTCGAGTCGAAGAGTTTGGTCTAAAGAAAATGTGGAAGTCACCTAACGGAACCATCCGCAACATCCTTGGTGGCGTTATCTTCCGCGAACCAATCATCATCAGCAACATCCCAAGATTGGTCCCAGGCTGGACTAAGCCAATCATTGTTGGTCGTCATGCCTTTGGTGATCAGTACAAAGCAACAGATGTAAAGATTCCGGGCGCAGGCTCATTAACTATGACCTTCACCCCAGCCGATGGCGGGGAACCAATGGAGCTGAACATCTTTGAATTCCCAGCATCCGGTGTTGCTATGGGAATGTATAACTTGGATGAATCAATTCGCGAGTTTGCACGCGCCTCACTTCGTTATGGTTTGTCACGCAACTATCCGGTTTATCTTTCAACCAAGAACACAATCTTGAAGGCTTATGACGGACAGTTCAAAGACATCTTCCAAGAAGT
>JAIOWT010000011.1 GCA_021742025.1 Candidatus Nanopelagicales bacterium | reverse complement strand
AGTTTCGACCTTTACAAGACCGCTGATGAACATGAAGAACTCAGATCAGTGGTCCGAGCGCTGGCAGATGCCAAGATTGCCCCATTTGCCGCGGTGGTCGATGAAGATGCTCGCTTCCCGCGTGAGGCTTACGAGGCTCTCGTGGCTTCTGAACTTCAAGCCATCCACGTGCCTGAGGCATACGGCGGCGCCGGGGCTGACGCTCTAGCTTCAGCGATTGTGGTTGAAGAAGTTGCTCGGGCATGTGCTTCCAGCAGTTTGATTCCAGGTGTAAACAAACTTGCATCGCTGCCAGTAATTTTTAGCGGCAGTGAAGAATTAAAGAAAGAATTCCTCCCTGGCCTAGCAACGGGTGAAACCTTGTGGTCTTATGCGCTTTCCGAAACTGATGCCGGAAGCGATGCCGGCGCCATGAAAACTACTGCAGTTACGAGTGGCGATTCTTGGACATTGAACGGTTCCAAAAAATGGATCACTAATGCTGGTGAAAGTCACATCTATACCGTTCTTGCTGTTACGGACAAAGAAAAAGGTGCCCGCGGTGGCATCACTGCTTTTGTTGTCAAGAAGGACGATCCAGGCGTTAGCTTCGGAGCTCCGGAAAAGAAGCTTGGCATCAAAGGTTCACCTACTCGCGAGGTGTACTTAGACAACGTAGTGATTCCAGACTCTCGTAGAATCGGCGATGTTGGTGCTGGATTTGGAATCGCCATGACCACCCTCGATCACAGCCGAATTGCGATTGCTGCGCAAGCCGTTGGGATAGCCCAAGGCGCATTGGATTTCGCTGCTGGTTACATCAAGGAACGCAAGCAATTTGGTAAGGCCATTGCGGAGTTCCAAGGTATTCAGTTCATGGTTGCTGATATGTCGATGAAGCTAGAAGCTGCGCGTCAGTTAACTTACGCAGCCGCAGCTCGAAGTGAGCGCAACGATTCGGACTTAACTTTCTTTGGTGCGGCAAGTAAGTGCTTTGCATCCGATGTTGCGATGGAGATTACAACCGACGCTGTTCAATTGTTAGGCGGATACGGCTTCACTCGCGACTATCCAGTAGAGCGCATGATGCGCGACGCGAAGATCACCCAGATTTATGAAGGAACCAATCAAGTTCAGCGCATCGTAATGTCGCGTCATACTTTGGCATCAAGATAACCAATGTCTCAAGCATCTCCGGAAAAATTGCGCCGAGATGCGCTTGGTATTTTGGCAGCAGCTATTGCTGCGCAACTGGCAGTTTCTACAGCGCAGCAAGGCCTGCCAGCGCTTGGTCCAATTCTGGCGAGCACGTTTGATCTGACAACGTCTGGTGTCGGTTTGCTTTTGGGAACCATAAGTCTTGGCACCGCATTTGCTGTGATCTTTTGGGGTAACTTAGCCGACCGTATGGATGATCGAATAGTTGCGCTAATTGGCTTAGTAGGAACTGCAACCTGCTTTTCAATCGCAGCATTTTTTAAGGCATCTGAGGTTGCGCATTTTGCTTTGATTTTTGCTGGCATCATGATGGCTTCGCCAACTGTTGCAATGACCAAAGGCCTGGCAAGAAACTTCGTTCATTTAGGAAATATTGGATTTGCACTTTCGACTCGACAAGCAGCCGTCCCCGTTGGTGGAGTTATTGGCGGAATCGTTCTAACTGGAATTGCAGTTTCACATGGACTAAGTGCCGCGCTCTACGCCCTCGCTGGACTCATTATTTTGAGCGGGGTCTTTGTGATCTTCGCTCCAGTTGGGGTTCCCGAACCACCACGTCTAAAAGCTGAGAATCTACCGCCAGTTAATTGGCGACGACTATCTCCGATATTGATTGCGGCTGCATTCTTTTGTCTCACGCAACTCGGAATTGTGGCGCTTCTTACTTTGTATTTGAGTACCAGCAGAGGCTGGACTCCAACACATGCCGGGCAACTTTATGCGCTCATGATGGCTGTTGTAATCCCGCTTCGAATTCAACTAGGCGTAATCAGCGATCGCCATCCAACTCGACGAGTTCAGTTCCAGATCGTCATTGCCTTACTTGGCGCAACTTTACTTTTACTTTGTGCTGTTCTCGAGCAGTACGCAATCGTTGTTCCCTTATTGTTCTTGGCTGGCATCTCAGCCATGGGTTGGAATGGCTTGCTGTTTACAACTGCGGTAGTGGCAGTGCCGTCTGAGCGAGTTGGATTTACTCAAGGTGTGTTACACAGCTTTATCTTTGCGGCTGGGGGACTTTCACCAATCATCATGTCCCAGATCGTTGAATCTTTCAGTTGGCAGGCAGCCTGGACAGTCATGGCGATATGCTCAGTTATGGCGGCGGTTTCGCTCAAAATGTTTGACGCCGCGCCAACCCAGGTAAAGGAACAGGCATGAGTAAGCAGCGCGTTGACACAGATCTATTAGATGAGATCCAGCGACGAGTTTTATGGCTAGCAGTTCGAATGGTTGACTTTGCCAATCGCGAACGCGAGTTAAAAGATGACGTAAAAGTTGGTGGCCATCAAGCATCAAGTGCGTCCCTTACTTCCATCATGACTGCTCTGTATTTCGATCACTTAGATGGTCCAGACCGGGTAAGTGTTAAGCCGCACGCATCTCCAGTTTTTCACGCCATTCAGTACTTGCTCGGAAATCTTGATGAAAGTTACTTAAAACGCTTGCGTGAGTTTGGTGGACTGCAGTCTTATCCGTCACGAACTAAAGATCCAGACGCGCCAGATTTTTCAACTGGATCAGTTGGACTTGGAGCTGCAGCACCACTTTTTGCGGCAGCAACCAGGCGATACGTTGATTCCCACTTCGGTGAGCGTCCACACTCACGATTCATCGCCCTGATTGGTGATGCCGAACTGGATGAAGGCAACGTTTGGGAAGCGGTAGCCGACCCAGCAACAACTGAACTAGGCAATGTGATGTGGGTTGTTGACTTTAATCGACAGTCACTGGATCGAGTTATTCCAGGAATTCGAATCATGCAGTGGCGTGCTCAGTTTGAAGCAGCTGGCTGGCATGTAATTGAAGTTAAGTATGGAAAGAAATTGCAAGCTAAGTTTGCACAACCATATGGCAAGGACCTTGAAGCCTGGATTGATGCCATGGAAAATGAGCAGTACCAATCGCTGTTTGGATTCCGAGGCCAAGAATTACGAACTCGATTCCTTGAAGGCGCTCCCGCTGAAGTTGGAATGTCTGTTGCTGAACTTAACGACGAGGAACTATACGAGTTAGTTACTGATTTAGGTGGACACAACTTAGACAGTCTTCGCGACGCATTTGCAGTTTGCGATAGCGTCACGGATCGACCAAGCGTAGTTTTCGCATACACAATCAAGGGCTGGGGTCTGCCAATGGCAGGTAATCCAAGAAATCACTCCGCCCTACTAAGTGGTGACCAAATTGATAACTTCCGTAGCGAGCTTGGACTAACTAAAGAAACAGAATGGTCAGATTTTGATCCCCAAAGTCCAGCTGGTGTTCTGTCAGCGCAGCGCAGACATGATTTACATCGCTCGCCGACTTCTAAAGGTGTAGAACTTAATGTGCCCGCACCAGAGATCGCCACTGGCACAAAGCCACTGAGCACTCAAGAAGCATTCGGTCGGGTTCTGGTGGATCTATCCCGAATTGAAGAGATAAATAAGTACATGGTTACAACGGCTCCCGATGTTGCAACCTCGACAAACTTGGCTGGCTTTATCAATCGCAATGGAATTTACTCGCCTGATGAACGTCGGGCTTGGAATGAAGACCCAATGTTGAAGTGGGCTGAAGGTCCAACTGGTCAACACATTGAACTTGGCATTAGCGAAATGAATTTGTTCCTGTTACTAGGACAACTTGGTCTGTCATGGGACTTGTCAGATCAACCTTTGATTCCAATTGGCACAGTTTACGATCCATTCGTTTGCCGTGGCCTCGACGCATTTATCTATGGAACTTATTCCGCAGCTCGATTCATCATTGCTGGTACTCCAAGTGGCGTTACGTTGGCGCCAGAAGGTGGTGCACACCAGTCAACAATTACCGCTTCCATTGGTATGGAATTACCAGGCGTGACATTCATTGAACCGACTTACGGAACTGCGCTTAGCTGGATGTTGGCTGATGCCATTACTCGAGTAGCTGTCGGTCCATCAGAACTGAAAACTGCTGCGCCGTACGACGATGGTGCGTTCTACTTCCGACTAACAACCAGACCACTTGATCAGGCGCCGTTTGAGGCTGCTCGCAAGCGAATTGGTGATGCCGTGTTAAAGCGCCAAGTTCTTAGTGGTGGGTACCGACTATTTGATGCTTTCGAACAGTTCCCAGAACTTCGCGGGGCAGACGATAGTGAACGCGTGCCAATGGTTCACTTAGTTGCATCTGGCGCAGTTATGCCGGAAGTTTTAGCGGCAGCTCAAGAACTCTGCAGTGAAGGTGTGGCTGCTCACGTTATTGACGTGACCAGTGCCGATCGTTGGTACGGAGCTTGGCAACGTACTTTACGTCAGGCTGTGCGAACCGCTTCGGCGCCAAGTTTGCCTGGACCACTTTGGTCAGTACTTGGAGACCGCGCTCCTATTGTGACGATTCAGGATGCTTCAAGCCACGCCATGGCATGGATGGGATCTGCCATCGGTGTTCCTTGCGTATCTCTTGGTGTGGATTCGTTTGGTCAGTCAGGAACTGTTAAGGATCTTTACAACATAAATGACCTTTCATCCGGTGCGATCGTTAACGCAGCTCTGGCTTCGCTAGCACTTGATAATCGATGACCGCACAGACAGCACCAACAACGCCGACGACGACAAAGTCACATACTGCGCTATTCATCACAGTCTCAGTACTTTTTGGTGGCAACTACATGTGGGCAAACTTTGCCTTACAGTCATTTACTGCCCTTGAAGTAGCTTGGGGTCGTACGGTTTTGGCTGCTGCAACATTGGCGATTGTCCTGCTGATAACTAAGGATCATTACCCACGCGGAAAAGAAATCTGGATCAAGTTAAACATTGCAGCAATCCTGTTTAACACGGTTTCTTTTGTTGGCATGGCTACAGCCGTTAGTCGAATTTCGACAGTGCAAGTGAGTATTTGGAATGCGCTTGTTCCGTTGGTGACACTTGGTTTTGTGCTGGTGTTTATCCCAGAAGAAAACCCGACTTGGCGTCGAGTAACCGGTTTGAGTATGGGTTTCTTAGGAGCCTTATTTATTGCTCACCCCTGGACTGGCCTTGGTGATTTTGATGCCATAGGTACCGGAGCAATCATGGTCGGAACCACTAGCTATGCAGCCGGACTTGTGTATGCCAGACGCAACTTTGTAAATGTGAAAGATACCCCAACGTCTATCGCTGCTGGACAAATGCTCTGTGCTTCTATTCATTTCACTTTGATTTTGCCTTGGTTTGTAACCATCACGACTGACGCCTCAACGATCTCGTTGATCTCGTTGTTGATTTTGGGTGTTGTCGGAACTGGCATAACTTACATAATGATTCAAACTTTGATTAAGCAATCCGGTGCTGGAGTGGCAAGCGACACCACTTATGTGATTCTTTTTGTAGCAATCATGTTAGGCATAATCGTGCTGGGTGAAGCAATCAACATTTGGCAGATAATTGGATCCTTGTTGATTCTTGTGGGCTTGGTAATCATCAACTCCAAAGAAAGAACCCCAGCAGTTACCCCATAAAACTGAGGTGACCACTGGGGCTAGATCCTTTAGTTAGCTTTTGTGCCAATCAACATACTCGGGAGCCAAAGTTGGCTTTTCCTGAATCAAGTCGGCAGCGCGTTCGGCAACCATCATGGTTGGTGCGTAAAGGTTGGCATTAGTTACGTAAGGGAACACCGATGCATCAACTACGTACAATCCTTCAACACCGTGCACTTTCATAGTGTTCGGATCTACAACACTCATGTCATCAGTACCCATTTTTGCGGTACACGATGGGTGATACGCGGTTTCGGCATCTTTAGCTACCCATTCCAAAATCTGCTCTGGAGTCTGCACCTCTGGGCCAGGGGATAGTTCGCCATCACTGTATTCATCGAACGGCTGCTGCGCCAAAATGTTTCGAGTTACCTGAATTGCTTCAACCCACTCACGCTTATCCTGCTCAGTGGAAAGGTAGTTAAACAGGATGGAAGGCTTAGCCATTGGATCAGCACTTGTTATTTCAACTCGACCACGCGCATCTGAATACATCGGACCAACGTGAACTTGGTAACCGTGTCCTTGTTCAATGCCAGTTCCGTCATAGCGAACTGCAATTGGCAGGAAGTGATACATCAAGTTTGGATACTTCACAATGTCGTTGGAGCGAGCAAAGCCACCACCTTCGAAGTGATTTGATGCCGCCGGACCTTTTCGAGCAAATAACCACGCTGCACCGATAAATGGTCGCCTCCAAAGCTTTAGGTTTGGATTCATAGTGATTGGCTGCTTACAAGCATGCTGAATGTAGACCTCAAGATGGTCTTGCAAGTTCTGGCCTACACCTGGCAGATCTTTAACTACTGGGATCCCATGCTTCTTTAGAAGTTCAGCAGGACCAATTCCAGAAAGCTGCAACACCTGTGGCGTGTTAATTGCACCACCACATAGGACAACATTCTTGGCACGGTATTCAGTAATGGTTTTGCCGCGCTGAGCAACTACACCAACAGCCTTATCGCCCTCAAAAATTACCCGATGCACTTGATGACGCGTCTGAATGGTTAGATTCTTACGGTTCATTACTGGATGAAGATATGCAGTTGAAGAAGACCAACGTCGACCGTTCTTAACGTTTTTATCAAATGGGCCAAAGCCTTCTTGGCTGTAGCCATTAACATCTTCAGTTCGCTTAAAGCCAGCCGCTACCGCAGCATCGAAGAAAGCTTTGAATAGTGGATTCTTTGCTGGACCCTTTTCCAGATAAAGCGGTCCGTCGTGGCCACGATACGTGGTGTCATTTGGAACGCCTGTAGCGTTTTCCATTTTCTTAAAGTATGGCAAGCAATGAGCGAAGTCCCACTTCTCCATACCTTTATCCGCAGCCCAACGTTCGTAGTCCATTGGATTACCGCGCTGGAAAATCATGCCGTTGATCGAACCTGAACCGCCAAGAATTTTGCCGCGGCCTTGGTAAACCCGGCGGCCACCCATGTAAGGTTCCGGATCAGTTTCATACATCCAGTCGTAGAACTTACTGCCAATGGGAAAAGTCAGAGCTGCTGGCATCTGGATGTAAAGATCCCACCAGGAGTCTTTGCGTCCGGCTTCAAGGACGAGTACTTCGTTATCTGGATTTTCGGAAAGGCGATTACCAAGAACCGATCCAGCAGACCCGCCGCCAATAATTACGTAGTCATATTCCTTGATTGTCATTAGAGGTTTCCTTCTGCAGTATCGACGACGTTAGCAAGCAACATGGCTCGTGTCATTGGGCCAGTTCCACCTGGCATCGGGGCGATCCATCCGGCAACTTCAGCGCAAGCTGGGTCTAGGTCGCCAAGCAGTCCAGCATCAGTGCGAGTGATGCCAACATCTAGTAGTGCAGCACCCGACTTGATCATGTCGGGCTTGATGAAATGTGGGACACCAGCAGCAGCAACGACAATGTCAGCACGTTTAATGTGCGCAGTCATGTCTTTTGTGCCGGTGTGACACAAAGTTACGGTTGCGTTCTCGCTACGACGAGTAAGTAATAGTCCAAGTGGGCGACCAACAGTTACGCCACGCCCCACAATGCAAACTTCTGCACCGTCAATGTTTACGTCGTACGCGCGAAGTAGTTCAACAATTCCACGTGGTGTGCAAGGAAGCGGAGCTGGTTCACCTAGAACTAAGCGACCAAGGTTTGTCGGATGTAGACCATCAGCGTCTTTGCGTGGGTCAATGGCTTCCAAAGCAGCATTTGAATCTAAGCCCTTTGGTAACGGCAGTTGCACGATGTATCCAGTGCAAGCCGGGTCAGCATTAAGTCGAGCAATTGCGTCCATCACATCTTGCTGAGTAGCAGATGCTGGTAGATCCTCACGCACTGAAGTGATTCCGACTTCGTGACAATCTTTATGTTTGCCACCTACATAGGAATGTGAGCCCGGATCATTGCCAACCAAGATGGTGCCAAGCCCAGGAAAAATACCCTTTGCGTTCAATGCCGCAACACGAGTTGCTAAGTCTGCTTTTACTGCAGCTGCAGTAGCTTTACCATCGAGAATTACTGCAGTCACGGTGCCTACTTTTGAGTTGGAAAGTGTTACTTGATTTTACAGGTACTCAACTGCGGCATCAGTTAAAGCAGTCCAAAGGTGCTTTGCAAATGATGCACGTGGGAAAAGCAAGTAACAGTTTTCGCAACAGTGCCACATTATGAGTGGTGCCTTAGCTAGAACGCCTTGACTGCAGGCATCGATAGGAAAATGCTCATCCCGAAGGTCTTGCTCCCAGTAATGTGCCAGCACATCTTTAGCACTAGGGCCATAAACTTCGATCTTGGTGCGCTGAGAACTTACATCAACTAACGAAATGTGATGCACTTCCTGGACTGGCTTCAACAATGCTTGGATATCAGCGGTGCCAGTTAAGTACCACCAATCTGGACCAAGGCAAAGGGCACTAATGCCGCCAGCTGCCGGTAACTCATTGCCAACTATGCAATCTGAATTGTTGCGGGCAACCCCACCAACAGTTGTTGGAAGTACTAGCCCCAAAGCAGCAACTACTGCCAGAAATGCCCCTGATTCTGGATCTACTCGTAAATCGAAACCAGGAGTGAATGGAACCTCTTGAATCAACACAGCCTTATCAATGCCACCGTGCTTAGCTCCACCAAGTGGGCTCTTTGCAAATTCCAGATTAACCGTCACGACGTGTGTTCTCCTTGTCAACAAATACTGAATCGGTGATTACGCCGGTAACGACGCGATCAGCCATAGGGATTGCAATCTTCTCGCCCTTTCGAGCCAAACCATTAGCAACTAGGGCGAGCGCAAAGGATCGACCAAGTGCCGCTGAGTCATATGAGCTAGTGATGTAACCAATGTGCTTTACCGGTGGTGGGGTATTCGCATCTGCGCCAGCAACGAGATAGGCGCCTTCTGGAATTACATATGAGCCATCATCAGCCAGAATTCCAACTAATTGGTGACGTCCCTCGCGAGCAGTGTCAGCTCGGCTAAATGAACGCTTACCGATGAAGTCATCCTTCTTCTTGGAAACAATCCAACTCATGTCTAAGTCATCAGGGGTTTGAGTTCCATCGGTTTCTTGACCAACAATTACGAATCCTTTTTCAGCACGAAGGACGTGCATAGTTTCAGTGCCATATGGCGTGACGTTCAAGTCAGCGCCCTTAGCCATAACTGATTCCCAAATATGCAGTCCATAAATTGCTGGCACGTTAATTTCGTAGGCAAGTTCACCAGAGAACGAGATTCGGGCAATTCGAGCTGGGACGCCAGCAACATCAGCATGTTTGTTTTCCATGAAAGCAAAAGACTCATTCGAGACATCAAGTGATGGCGCTAGACGCTTCATCAATTCACGGCTCTTTGGCCCAACGATTGCAACTGTAGAAATCTGTTCTGTTACTGATGTGCAGTAAACCTCAAGATGTGGCCATTCAGTTTGTAGCCATTCTTCAAGCCAGTCAAGAACTTTTGCCGCTCCGCCAGTAGTGGTTGTCATTAACCAATGGTTCTCGCTGATGCGAGTAGTAACACCGTCGTCAAAGACCATGCCATCAATGCCACACATCAAGCCGTAGCGACTCATACCGACTTTTAAAGTAGAGAACATGTTTGTGTAGATCAAATCCAAGAACTGACCAGCGTCTTTTCCTTGAATGTCGATCTTGCCAAGTGTTGATGCGTCCATTACGCCAACACCTTCGCGAACTGCAGCACATTCGCGTAGTACGGCAGCATGCATGTCTTCACCTGGTTGAGGGAAATACCAAGGACGTTTCCACTGGCCGACATCTTCCATTGGTGCGCCGCTTGCCCGATGCCAAGGGTGAATCGGCGTGGTGCGCTCTGGGTCTGAAAGCAGTCCGCGGTCGCGGCCAGCTAATGCAGCAAACGGAATTGAAATGTAAGGCGGACGGAAGGTTAGGGACCCGATTTGATCCGGAGCTTTCCCAATTGCTTGACCAATGAGCCCCATAGTTACTGTGCCACTGGTCTTACCTTGATCATGTGCAGTACCGATTGCGGTGTAACGCTTTACGTGTTCGATACTTCGCATTCCAGCGTCGATTGCTCGCTTGAAATCACGGTATGTTGCGTCGCGCTGGTAATCAACGAAAGCTACAAGTGCCTGATCGGCAGATAGCTTGGGTCCAAAGAAGATCGCTGGCTCATCATCATCGCCAAACTCACCAGCCAACATTCCAGTTGTGCTTGTTAGCGAATCTGAGTGCTTAACTATGAAGGCAGCACGCTTCTCGCTCCACGTTGGCTTGATACCAATAAACGTTGCCAAGTGAACAATCGGAGTCCAGCCACCAGAAACTGCCAGTAAGTCTGTCTTTATGGTTTCTCGAAGGTCTGATTTTGGATCAATAATTGTGACCCCACTGAGTAAGCCATCGAGATTGGCTTGAGTATCAATGACAGTTGCACCCTTAATCAGGCGGATACCAAGTTTTTCAATGGCCTTGCGTGAAGACTTCTTTGAGGTCTTAGATACTTTCTTTCTTATGTCAACAACAGCGGCGACATTAACTCCGGCATTGTGCAATCGAATTGCATCACGGTAACCCTGATTGTCAATAGTTACTACAACTGCAGTCTTAAACAGAGTTGCACCATTGGATACATAAGTTGCAGCAGCATGCGAAAGCATGATTCCTGGACGGTCGTTGTTTGCAAAAACTAAATGACGTTGGAACGCACCGGTCGCCAGCACGGTGTGCTCGGCGCGAATGTGCCAAGTTCTGATGCGTGACATGTCGGTATGAACATTCGAATCGAGGTGATCAGTACGACGTTCTGTTGCAACTGAGAAACCCTGGTCATATAAACCTTGGACAGTTGTACGTGGCAAGTATGTGACATTGTCGCGTTCCAATACGGACAAGAGCGCAGCAGGAACTGGTTGACCTAAGTAGACCAGGTGTCCACCAGCAGTTGGCTTGTCGTCAATAACAATGACGCTCTTGCCAAGATCAGAAAACTTCTTAGCCGCTTCTAGGCCAGATGTTCCAGCACCAACGACTAAAACATCTACGTGACGATTTGCTTTGTCGTAACGGGAATTGTCGCGAGTATCTGGCAAGTCGCCAACACCTTGAGCGCTGCGGACAACTAGCCCTTCTACGATCTCGATGGTGGTAGCGGGTTTCAGTGGCTCGCCGGCACCAGAGTCGACATTCACTAGTGCATTGGTTTCTTCAACCCATAGCCCCATAACACCGCGCGGACGATCCTTGTACGAGCTATCGGTGAAATGCAATACACCGTTACGCAGTAGTGCTGAAGCTAGGCTTTCGCCTTTTTCTCCCGAGTACTGCTTGCCATCAAATGTGAAAGTTACTGTGCTCATGCTGGACTCTTTGGCTGTTGGGTGAATGGTTTATAGGACGGTCCGAATTCGTGGTTAATCGTGTTGCGCCATACGTTGAACCAACGGCGACAACCGGCACTATGGACCCAACGCTCGGCCATCCAACCCTTTGGATTGGACCGGATGAAAACGAACTTGGCCCATTCTTCATCAGTTAAGTTGGCAGAGTTTTCTGGGTAAGCAACGTGTGCTTCAGATCCGTAGTGAAACTCAGTTTCATCGCGCGGACCACAGTATGGACAAGGGATATGCAACATAGTTACTCCTTAGTGGGCCACGCCGGCAGCGCCGTGCTCGTCGATCAAGTGACCAGAGATAAAGCGATCAAGTGCATATGGTTTTGCCAATGCATCTGGTTCGCCACTTGCAATGGTGGCAGCCATTACCCAGCCGGAACCTGGTGTGGCTTTGAATCCACCTGTGCCCCAACCGGAGTTAATGAATAGATTCTCAACTGGAGTTAGACCAATAATTGGTGAAGCATCAGGAGCAATGTCGACAATGCCACCCCAAGTGCGAAGCATGTGAGCGCGTTCGAAGATTGGGAAAAGTTCACAAGCCGCTGCCAGTTGATGTTCAATCACATGGAAGCCACCACGCTGGGCGTAAGAGTTGTATGAGTCAGTGCCTGCACCCATCACTAGTTCGCCCTTATGAGCCTGGCTCACGTAGACGTGAACTGCGCCAGACATGATGACTGTGTCTAAAACTTGTTCGTTTAGCTCAGAAACAAGTGCCTGCAATGGACGACTCTGTAGCGGAACATCAAACCCAGCCATGTCTGCAAGGACCGAAGTATGACCCGCAGCAACCATTCCCACTTTGTTAGCAGCAATGTCACCTTGCGTCGTTTTAATTCCTTGAACTTTGCCATCGACAATCTTGAAGCCAGTGACTTCACAGTTCTGAATAATGTCAACACCCATGTCTGCTGCCGCTTTTGCATAACCCCAGGCAACCCAGTCATGCTTGGCGATGCCACCACGAGGTTGGAACGTTGCGCCCATAACTGGGTAGCGAATATCTTCACTGATGTTTACGATCGGTGCGATTTCTTTAACTTCTTCCGGAGTTAACCAAACGCTATCGACGGCGTTTACATGGTTAGCATAGAAGTTGCGCTGCTTTGAGCGAACATCACTCACGCTATGGGCAAGTGTCATGACACCGCGCTGGCTAAAGAACATTTCATAGCCAACTTCTGCTTCCAGGTTTTCCCAAAGCTTTAGCGAGTGATCGTAAATACCTGCTGATTCATCCCAAAGATAATTGGAACGAATGATGGTGGTGTTGCGACCCATGTTTCCGCCGGCAAGCCAACCCTTTTCAATAACCGCTACATTCGTGATGCCGTGGTTCTTAGCTAAGTAGTAAGCAGTTGCCAAACCATGGCCGCCGGCACCAATGATGATTACGTCGTAGGACTTCTTGGGCTTTTGGTCAGCCACCCAAAGGAAATCTGGGTGATCTGGAAGTTCTACGGTACGTCTACGAGTCATATTCGCCATAACAGAAACCTTATCTTTGCTGGATTAAGAACGCAGTCTGGACATAGATGGGTCGAACTGTGGGTCATCACTGACAACAGCTGAATACATCAAGTCGAAGTATTTAACGGTTACTTGGGTACCAAGAGTGGTGTGGTCAATTGGCAACCACGCGTAAGCAATTTGCTTGCCAATTGAATGTCCAAAGTAGGAACTAGTTGTATAGCCAACAGGGGAGCCATTAACGAACACTGGTTCCTTCCCCATCACAACGTGCTCGGGGTTATCAAATACCAGGCAAACTAACTTCTTGGTAATTGCTGCTGGATCAAGCGCTTCAAACGCTTCGGCGCCAATGTAGCCGCCACCCTTGCGAACTGAGAATGCCAAGCCCGCTTCATGCGGATTGTGTTCGCTTGTCATGTCGGTTCCGTATGAGCGATAACCCTTTTCAAGACGCATTGAGTTGAATGCTCCACGTCCGGCTGGAATGATTCCGTATTCTTTTCCAGCTTCTAGCAACGTGTCCCAAAGCTTTAGAGCCATGTCTGCATCGGTGTAAATTTCGTAACCTAGTTCACCTACGTAAGACAAGCGCCACAGTGTTGCTGGAACTTGATCCAAGTAAAGTGACTTGGCCTTGAAGTAACCGAACGCTTCATTCGAAACATCTACATTTGTTAATTTCTCAACAACTTTGCGAGCGTGTGGCCCGAACAAACCAAGTCCAACAGTGCCAGAAGTTACATCCTTGATGTGAACTGTGTCTGGAGCTGCTGACTTTAGGCGAGCTACATCGATCGCACTGTTGGCACCAATCATGAAATGAGTTTCAGCTAGACGAGTAACAGTAACGTCAGAAAGAATCCCAGCTTCCTTTGTAAGCATCAGGCAGTAAGTAACTGAGCCTGGCGCCTTATCTAGCTTGCCAGTGGTTTGTTCCATCAAGAACTCCATGGAACCCTTGCCAGTAACTTCAATTCGCTTGAGTGCAGTGATATCAAACAGACCAACATTTTCACGAACGTACTGTGCCTCGGCGCCGATGATTGGTGACCAGTAACGAGCTGACCATTCGTCACGCGCTGGAGTTGGATACTTAGCAACTAAATCTTTATTAGCTTCGTACCACTGTGGTCGCTCGAAACCTGAAGCCTCTAGGAAGTAACCACCAAGTTCTTGCTGGCGATGATAAAAGCCGGTTGTGCGAAGTGGGCGAGGCTTTTCCATTGGTTGTAACGGATGAATGATGTCGTAAACCTCAACGTAGTTCTGCGCACCGCGCATTGAAATGTGGTTTGGTCCAAGCTGGTGTGGTTCAAATCGATTTACATCGCATTCATGAACTGCAAGTTTTGGATGACCATCGATAATCCATTCGGCAGTGGCCCGAGCAACGCCAACGGCCTGCGTTACCCAAACAGCCTCGGCAACCCAGAATCCCTTTAGGCCATTCCATTCACCCATAAGTGGGAAAGTGTCGACCGTGAAGGAAAACATGCCATTCATGCCTTCGACAATTTTGGCATCTTTAAGTTCTGGCAGAACCGTTCCAGCAATACCTTGAACCGGTTCCCATTCAGGAGCAGTGAATGTCATCTGGCTTGGCATGATTTCTGCCTTGTCGAACGGCAAGATTTCTTCAGATTCAACCGTGAGTGGCCGGTGCAAGTACGAACCAATTCCCATGCCATTGAAACGTTGACGGAAGTAAAGATCTTCGCCTTGATGACGCATAATCGGAATGGTGATCTCTTCGGTTTGATCTGCAAGCGAGGCAATGTCTTCAGTCCAAGCAAGTTGATGGGCAAGTGGCTGGAATGCTTTTGCCATACCAAACATGCGGCCAACTTTCGGGCCCCAAATTCCAGCGCAGGAAATTACGATTTCTGCCGGGAAGAATCCTTGATCAGTCATAACGCCAGTTACTTGACCAGCTTCTTGCTCAATCGAAATAACTTCAGTGCGATCCTTGAAAATTGCACCACGAGATTCAGCAAGACGTTGTAGTGCTTGAACTGAGCGAACTGCCTTAGCGATGCCGTCGGTAGGGCAGTAGATCGCGCCAAGAATTGCTTTTGGATCTAATACTGGGTGGAGTTCGCCTGCGCGTTCTGGAGAGATTACTTCTGCTTCATATCCATATGCGTGAAGCCATGCAGTTCGACGGTGTAACTCTTTTAGGCGTTCTGGGGTAGTAGCAATTTCTAATGAGCCAACTTGGTAGAAGCCTGGGCCATCTTCGTGTTCGATAGTTAAAAGTTTGTTGATCGTTTGATCTGCCATGGCAGCAAGCGTCTTGTTGCCGGTTACTTTTTGGACTAAGCCGGGAGCATGAGAGGTAGATCCACCCGGTGCGGGCATAGGACCTTGCTCGAGAACAGTTACATCTGTCCAGCCGCGTTCTGTTAACTCGTCAGCAAGTGAACTGCCAACAATTCCGCCACCAATGATTACGATTTTTTTCACGAGTAACCCTCATTCGCCGAAAACATAGTGTTGCGTACTATGCAACATAGTGCGTTGTACGCAACAAGACAATCGTCCTCTTAGTAAGCCTTTGGGTCAAGCGGAATGAAAAAACTGGTGGGCCCAATTTCTTGGACCCACCAGTTTTTGGTGACTTATTAGTCGGACTTACTTAAGCCAACCAGCTACTGTGTCAGCGTTTGCATCGATCCACTTCTGAGCTGCAACTGCAGGATCAGTTCCGGATTCGATGTCAGCTGCTACTGCATTCTGGTCATCATTTGTCCACTTGAAGTTTTTAACGATCTTGGTGAAAGCATCGTTAGCTTCAAGTGCCTTAGGTGTTGCTAACTTCATCAGAGGTAACTCTGGGTAGTCGGTTAGACCTGAAGCTTGCTCTGGATCAGTCCAGTCATTAGCTGGGAAATTGACACGCGCCATTGGAACTTTTGCTAGGAAGTTCTGTGGCGTCCACCAATAACCAATGGCTGCAGTCTTGTTTTCTGCTGCCTTTGTAAACACATCAATCAAAGCTGCTTCTGAACCTTGTGGAAGAACTGTGAAGTTAAGGTCATTGGCTGCGACCATTTTTTCACCGATTGTGGTGTATCCCGGAGGACCTTCGTACCAAGCACCCTTACCCTTTGATTCATCATTCTTGAACAAATCGGCATACTTGTTTAGGTTTGCTGAGTCAGTGATGTCTGGGTATTCATCAGCCATCCACTGTGGAACGTACATTCCGATGATGCCGACGTTTCCGTTGTCACCAACTTCAACTAATGCGCCACGGTCTGCCCATTCTTTCCAACGGCCGCCGCCCCAGTCTTCAACAACTAGGTCAACAGATCCGCTTTCCATTGCATCGTAAGTTACGCCTGCTTCAGCAAGTGTTACCTGCGAGATATCGCAACCGTTTGCCTTGGCAACCTCGGTTATGACCTGTGCTGAAGCTGTGTAACCAACCCAAGCATGCATTGCAATTGCGTATGAACCACACGCTGCTACTTCAGTAGATGGTGCATCAGATGCTTCCGCATCTACGCCTGCGCCACCACATGCACTTAGCAACAATGCAGCTGCTGCGGCAAGCACAGAAGCTTTTGCACCAACTCTTTTGTTCCGAACCATTCTTATCTCCTCGCTAGGAAATGAACTGCCTTGCGACAGTCCTTCAAACCAACGTTTGTTAGTTTGAAATCTAGTGCTTTGGGGCCGAATTTCGGGCCACCGCGTACTGGGCAATTCGGTCAATCATCACGCCGAGCAACAAGATACAAAAGCCTGCAACCAGGCCTTTACCCTGAAGTTCGGGCTTTGAGGCCCCGAGTAGCACCAAGTAGCCAAGGCCACCACCGCCTACAAAGCCGCCGATAACCACAACTGCGAGTACGAATATCAATCCTTGATTAGTTGCCAGTAACAGGGACTTCTTTGCGGCTGGAAGTTGTACTTTCGTTATCAATTGCCACTTTGTGGAACCGGTAGATGTTGCCGCTTCCACCATGTTTACAGGAACTTCTCGAATGCCCTGACCCACGATTTTGACCACAATCGGGATGGAGTAGACGATGCCGGTGGCAATTGCAGTAAAGCGTGATGGTCCAAAGAAGCCAAGCATTGGGATTAGGTAAACGAACGCTGGCAGGGTTTGACCCGCATCCAGAATTGGTCGCAATGCGCGCTCGGCGCGAACGCTTCTGCCAATCCAGACACCAAGAACTACGCCGACAATCATCGTCAGCAAAGTTGCCACGATGGTTTGCGTGAATGTGATCATGGTGTCGTACCAAAGTCCGGTAGCAACGACCGCAAGTAGTAGTGACGCAGAAACGATTGCAGATCTAATGCCACCAAGCACGAGTGAGATTAGCCCAATCATCAGGATCGTGAGATACCAAGGTGAATTAGCTAACACACTTTCGAGCGGATTCAGCACGCCAACTGTTACTGCCTTACTAAATCCAGTCGTCAAGAGTTCCATGTTCTCAGTAACCCAGGTAACCGAAGCATCAGATGCATCAGCAACCGTTTCACTGATATCAATTTGCTTCGGGAAGAATGCCGCCCACGCCATTTGTCGCGAAAGAACGATTCCAACGATCGCTGCAATTCCAGCAGTTACCAATCCGAGTTTTCTGCGTTTTCGATCTGCATCGGATGGTGGGACAAATGTTTCTTTTTGGGAAATCGCAGCCGAGGTGCTGCGATCCAACATGATTGCCAGGAGCACCACTGCAATGCCAGCGACAAATCCATCGCCCACATTTCTAATGATCAAAGCATCGATAACTGGTTTACCAAGACCAGGAGCACCAATGAGGGCAGCAATCACAACGAATGAAAGTGCGGCCATCACCGTTTGATTTATTCCCATGATGATGGTGCGCGATGACATTGGGAGTTGAACTTTTTGAAGTAATTGCCGCTTGGTTGTGCCCATTGAAGTTCCGGCTTCAACTGGGCTGGTAGGCACGCCGCGAATTCCAAACGCTGTTAGGCGAACAGCGATTGGAATGCTGTAAACCATGGTTGCAATAGTTGCCGAAGCAGGACCAATCAAAAAGAAAAGTGCCAGGGGAGCTAAGTAAACCAAAGTCGGCAAAATCTGCGCCAGGTCCAAGATTGGTGTCACGGCTTTCAAGACGCGATCAGACAGTCCCGCCCAGATTCCAATTGGTATACCAATCGCTAATGACAAAATCACTGCAGCAAAAGTCATAGCCAAGGTATCCATAGAGTCGGTCCACAAGCCAAGGGCGCCACAGGCAAACGTCAACGCAATAGCAGCAAAAGCCATTCGAATATTTGAGACTGCATAAACTACGAATCCAAGAAGAGATAATACGCCGAGCCAGCCAAGAACCGGAATGCTTGAGTTGCCGTTAGGAATTGCTATAAATTCCCGAATGATGTTTACAAATCCGTCGACAAATTCTCGTATCGGATTAAAGAAATACTTAAATGCCAGCCCATCGGTTCGGTTACCTCGAATTGAGTCAGCGACTTCGCCAGCCCAGGCAGTAAATTTCGAGTTTTCTGGAACTGGAAGTTCAAGTGTTGCCTTGCCTTTTAGTAGTTGAGCTAACACCACCCAAACCAAAATAAGCCCACCAAGTAACCAGCTGCGACGAATTGTTTTGGGCGCAGCCGCAATGATTGGTTCAGTTCGAACACTCATGCGTGAGTACCGCCTCCGACAACCTGCAAAATGTCGCGCGACTTGATGTAACCGATCACATTTCCATTTGCCACAACTGCCACAGGGCCATTTGCATCAAGAACAGCAGTAGTTGCATCACGAATAATGGTTTCTGCTGGAATAGTGCGCCCGGTTGCGGTTTCAGTGTCGGCTAATGGACGCGCAATTGTTCGAACTGTCAAGACATGTGATTTTGGAACATCGCGAGTGAAGTCTTCAACATAAGCATCTGCCGGATTAGCAATTAGTTCTTCGGCAGTACCCATCTGAACGACAGCTCCATCACGCATAATTGCAATTCGATCACCAAGCTTTAACGCTTCGGATAGGTCGTGCGTAATGAAAACCATGGTCTTGCCAAGCTCTTCATGCAGGCGGATAACTTCTGTTTGCATGTCGCGACGAATCAGTGGATCAAGGGCTGAGAATGGTTCATCCAAGAACATGACATCAGGATTTACTGCCAGTGCCCGAGCCAGACCAACTCGTTGTTGCATACCACCAGAAAGTTGCTCTGGGTAGGCATGGGCGAACCCTTGTAGCCCAACTAATTCAATAACTTCATTTGCTCGAGCATGACGCAGTTCTTTGCTTACGCCATTTACCTCGAGGGCAAATGCAATGTTGTCAATAACTTTGCGATGCGGCAACAAACCGAAGTTCTGAAACACCATAGAAAACTTAGTTCGGCGCAACTCTCGAAGTCGAGCGGCATTGGCTTGCATAATGTCTTCGCCATCCAGGACTACACTTCCCGATGTTGGTTCAATAAGTCTGGTTAAGCAGCGAACCAGAGTTGATTTTCCGGAACCCGAAAGACCCATGACAACGAATACTTCACCAGGGGCAACATCAAAAGAGACGTCTTGCACAGCTGCAGTATTGCCAGTCTTTTCTCTGAGTTCAGCTCTCGGCAAGCTAGCATCTGGGCTACCCACAATCTTTTCTGGATTAGGTCCAAACACCTGCCAAAGATTCTTTACTGAGATAGCGCTCGAGTTGTTAGACATTT